>CAKTAA010000162.1 GCA_934526185.1 uncultured Eubacteriales bacterium
CAGGGCCTCCGCGCCCTTGGCGGAATCGAACGACAAGGGATATCGACGGACGACCAAATTGTCCAGCGTCTTGCACAATAATTCTATGTTGCCGCAGGACTCCGTCGCCTGGTCGGCGTACACCACGAAGTCGCCTTCGCGGATATCTTGGCGCCATTGGTCCAGTAGCTTATCGGCTTTGCCCTTCATATCCAGTGATAGATTGCTGTCCTTCAGGCGCCAATATTCCTCGTTCGCCGCGTAATTCACCCAATCCTCAAATCGTTCCTGCCCAAGCATCGTGTCGCATGTATCGATAAAGATGAATTTGTCATAACGCTTGTCCGTATTCTGAACGGCGTTTTTGATTTGCTCCCGCATTTTCTGGCGTTCAGCCTCGTCGCGCGCAAAGCACAAGATCGCACATAATTGGTACGACGTGTCTTCGTTCGCCGCTTTGTTGACAGAGGATACAAAATTTTCTACTGTCACGGGCGTCAAGGTGTATCGTGCACGCAGCGCCGGCGTCATGGATAAAAACGTATCGATACCGTGCTCCTGCACCAGTATGTTGGTTCGCGCTTCTTCGCGCAGTCTCTTTTTGATTTGCTCTATTTGAAGCTGATCGCCGGCCACGGCAGAGGCCGCAAATTGCGGCTTCTTATCTTCGGAGGGCCATACAAAATCCCCATGGGTATCAGCTCGAATTTTGCGATGTAGACGGCTCTTCCGTTGTCCAGGTCCGTACCTTCAAAAGCGAGCTCGATATTGAATTCGTTAGGGAGCAGCAAAGAAATCTGATTGTTCAGCTTCTGGCTGATTGCCTGCATCATCAGTATGGTTTTGAGCACGCGTTTCTGTTCGCTGGTAAGCTTTTTCTCACAACCGGGATAGGTATCCAGAATCGTTGCGATCACCGTATCCAGATTGCTTCTGCCGCTGCCGGATGTGTGCTCGTCCGTACCCTTTTCATAAAAGAAGTTCCAGAGATAATCGATGGTCAAAATATCGTTATTGTCCGGGCTGAAGTTGTTGATAAACCACTGAAACGCCTGTAAGCCGTCCGCATCGGAATTTTTGATGAAGTTGAACATACTTCGTTGATTGGAGGCAAACGCCGTGGAAATATTCTTCAGCATGAGGGCCGCCAGAGGATGAATAGGAAGAATATCGCAGAGCACCGCTTCATCCACCTTGATGGCTTCCGACACGGCTTTCCGGGATTTTTTCATGCTTTTGTTTAAAGAATCTGCGCGTACTTCCCAAAGGGGACGGGCGGTTTCCTTCACCTTTAAGGCGTGCCGGATTAGCTTGAAAGCGATGGTATCCGGCATCTCGATTTGCTTGCGAACAAAGCGGTCGCGCAGAATCGTAAAGGCTTGGTCGCCTTCGCGAAAAAGCGAGCCGGACATATGCGTAACGATCATCATGTAAAAAGGCTTGTCCGCAGAAAGCTCCACCAGTTTTTGAAATTCATCCAAAGAAGCCTTGTTTTGTTTGAAATACGAGGAAAACTCATCCCACACAAACACAATTGCTTTTATTCCGGTTACCTCGATGATATCCGTCAGCCACGCGGTCAGATCGTCCATACTGATGTTGAACGCGGTGATGCCTTCTTTTTCGGAAAGCGTATCAATATCTTCCATCAACTTATCGGCGCTGACTTTTAAATTGCGCAGCTGCGCGGCGATATCCTCCGTTGTTTTCCCCGCAAAGCTGCCCAACCCCCGATATTCCGTCTTGGAGATCAAAAGGGAAAATATCTGTTTCCCGGTTTCTGTGGAGATCCAATCCGCTACCCGCTCACGTAGGGCGGCGATCCCGCGGTAAGCGATGCCTTCACGGCGCAGGGCTTCCATAACACTATCATAAATCGCCATGATAAGTTTTTTGTCCGATGTGATTTCACCGGATGAATAGCGATAGGCCGTGATAATCTTGCCTTCTTTGTGGGCTAACAGCTTATCTCTGAGATCGGGTTCCGCTTTCAGATCATCATATTCTTCAAAATAGGAGGTTAACGCTTCGGCGGGGCATTCCAGCAGACTTTTCAGCGTCCAGGCAACCCTGGACTTACCCGTACCAAAAGACCCCTCGATCCAGATGCCCTTTCTATCCGACGTCGAAGCACGGCCAAGCATTCGCTCCGTTGCCTTGAGCAATTCGATGAAAGTTTTATGGGGGAATGTCTCTTGCCACTTATTTTCGGGATCCTTGATTGAGCTGGGGTTGATTTCAGGATAATACCCTTTATCGATATCAAAGTATTCGCTGTAATACATCGTCTAGCCCCCTAAAATAGTTTCAAGACATCCGCCGCCGACTTATCCTCTCTTAGAGTGATCTTATCTAAATCGTGTGTAAAGGTCGCATCTATAAAATCTTCGTATTTGGCCGATAACCCTTGGAGGATCGGGGTCATGTCGTCCCTGTCCAAGCCAAAAATCTTGACGGGACTGATTCCAGCGGACTCGATCGTATCGTCCAGTAGTCTAGATAGGGTAAACTGGTAATAATTGCCGCAGGCTTCGGCAAATCGATATAAAGCGTATAATACAACCCGTGCATCCGCAAGGGTGGTCTTATACCGGCAAAGAAAGGCGATTTGCTGCTTTTGTTCCATAACGCTCCCAAAATGAAGCTTTGTGCCAAGCGGTAGCTGACAGAGCCTCCCAAATGCCTTGACGATGGATTTCGCGTCCTTTTCGCTTATCCCTTCTTCCGTCAGCCTGGTTTCCACATATGCCCTGGGGAGCACTTCCTCTATCGGCATATTGTCGATATACCACTTGATCTGCGGATTGTTATATGCCAGCTGAATCAATATCAAGCCCCAAGCCTCTTGGGTTTCCCACCCGATGCCGCTGATCTTTTCAGCAAATTCCGTGCAGGTGTTTTTGCTGGCCAAAGAGGCGTCGGACAAAAAGCGCTTGAACATAGAAATCTGCATAGGTCCAAGAGAATTTTCTTTGAAAAAAGAATCTTTATAAGTAAAGAAATTCTCCAGCCATTCATATTTTGGTGCATGATCCGCAAACGTATTGATGCTTCTCATGACGTGCCCCCCATTTTTCGGTAATTGTAGAGAATGATATAGCAGACAGCCGTCGTCGATGGCATGGCACTGGCCGCATTGGACACACCCCTCGATATGCAGGCCGTTTTCGAAGGAAATACATCCGTTCCGGCAATTGACTTCGCAGACTCTGCATCCCGTACAGTATGCCGCCTTGTGCAGTACCTGCTTAAACCGCTTGACCTCCGTCGATTTGTCCGCCCATGATGGGATTTTAAAAATATACCCGTCCGCAGTCTGCTCCACAGTATATAAAAAGGGCAGCGCATCGATGGTTTTCATCCATTCCCGCCAGTCGGTGGCTGGATCCGTGATGGTAATCCACAGTTCCTTGCCAACCGTTTCCTCCTGATAGTGAGACTTGTTTCCCGCTATATCCCGGCCATTTTTTCTCATGGCCCATCCCCCGTTGGATATATAGCTCTCGATGTTTTTATCGTCAATGGTTTCTCGTATAAGATCGGTATATACCGCAATCTCCCGGGGATAGCTGGCCTGACGGAAAAAATCAGATTTACCGCCGCCCATTGGGCATAGCAGGCAACCTGCTCTGGCGTTCCCCTTTTTATAGGCCTCGTTTATCGGCAGTTTATGCGTATAAATATACAGCCATATTTCTGCGGAAGACCAATCCAGAATGGAGTTATGGGAGTATTGCCCTTTCTGCTTCTTCCCAAAATTTTCAAAATCATATTCGGACCGTGTCAAGCTTTCAAATGCCCGAACGCCGACGAAGTCCACGCCGACATAGTCGTTCTTTTGCAGTAAATCACGAATTTTCAGAGTCTGTGGCGCGGCCTTGTGAACGGAGCAGCACCATCTCAGCACTTTGGACGGTGGGCCAAAGATTCTCCAGCTATCTTCAGGCCTAAAATGCGACTTAGCGCGTTTAAATTCAATTCCCTCTTCTTTGCACTGCTTCTCGATGATATCGACTACCTTATAAGTATCCGGAAATTCCATGCCCGTATCGCCAAAGAGAACCTTGAATTCGGTTCTGGGT
>CAKTAA010000163.1 GCA_934526185.1 uncultured Eubacteriales bacterium
CTTCCGGACCTGACAAGGTTCGCAGAGTCTTATTGCGCAGGACCCAGACCAATCAGGCGGAGCTTTCAAAAGGCAATCTGAAATTTAATTACTCATCTATTATATGAGATTTGTACACTCAAGTCAAGGGCAAACATGGTAAAAGGGCCTGACGCCCTAACGGTTTGTTTCCGTTAATGCGACAGCCCCTATTTGTACTTACCTTATTTGATTGTTCTGATTGCCTTGAGGGAATAATCTGTGTAGTACTTTTGACCGTCGATGGTTACATATCCGCGTACTTTGTAGTAATATGTAGTACCTTCTTTGAGGTCTTTTGTATTAACATAATATCCTTCGCTCTTGTCTCCCTTTGTTGTATAGAACGGCTCCAGCCCGTAGCCCTTGTATCTCTTGACTGAGCGGTAAACTTCAATGCCGTCAAAGTCGATTTCGTTTCCGTTCTGATCATACCATGTAACGCGTACAGCTTTCTTTCCATTCTCCAAAGTTATGAGTTTCGAACGTGCTACAAGCTTGCTGCTGTCAAGTGCCGCGATGATCTCTTCCTTGCTCGGCTTTTCCTGTTTCTTTTCTGTCTTTACCTCAACCTTATCTCCTGTCCTGAGACCTGTGAGTTCGGTTACCTTACCCTTGGATACACCGTTTAAGATAACATCTGTCAGTTCATATCCTTCTGTCATCTTAATTGTCAGATTTGTCCCAAGAATGCTAAGACTTGTCTCAGCACCTTCGCCTGCGATAATAGTCGGCTTCTGTATAGAGGAGGAGTGGGAACCGCCGCCGGAGAAAGCCTTGTTGACTGTGAAGCTTACGTCAAATGACCCGAAGATTAAGTTTCCATCACTGACGGTTACTTTAGCCGTATAGGTACCTGCCTCAAGCCCTGTTTTAGGAGTTACGGTAAAGGTATCGCTTTCGCCTACTGCAATACTTTCGATTTTAGTTTTGTTCAATTTGAAACTATCTTCGTTCGTGCCGGAAAGGTCAATTACTAACTCACCTGTTGCTGCGGTTCCGGTACTGGTTATTTTCACTTCCTTTGTGGCAAGATCACTGTAGCCAACTGTTGCCGTCGGGAATGTATAAGAGCCTTCTTCACTCAATTCTATGCTACGCTGCGAAACCTTTGGATTAACCGTAAAGCTCACATTAAATGACTGAGAAGCGATATTATTACCACTGACGGTTACAGTCTCTGTATATGTGCCTACTGAAAGACCGAGTTTCGGAGCTACGTTAAAGGTGGCGGTGCCGTTTTCATTTTCTATGCTACCGATTGTTTTAGGTCCCACTGTGAAGTTGCTTTCCTCACCGCTGGAAAGTGCAACATTTAAATCACCTGTTGCTACATTTCCGGTATTGGTTATGGTCACTTCCTTTGCGCCACGAGTGCTGTAGTCAACTTCTGCCGGATGGAAGATATAAGTGTTTTCTACATTCAATTTTATGCTACTCTGCGGAACAATTGGATTAACCTTAAAGCTTATATTAAGAGACTGCGCTTCAATATCGGTATTGTCCTTCCCGCTGACAGTTACAGTAGCCGTATATGTGTTTGCTGCAAGACCCTTTTTCGGCTTTATCGAAAAAGTCGCAGTTCCGCCTACACTAGTGATGTTTGATATTGTTGATTCTGTTGGTGGAATTTCGAAGCAATTGGCATTAGCACCGGAGAGGGTAACTGTTAAATCACCTGTTTCCGTAGCACCGGTATTAGTTACAGTCACAGTTTTAGTTTCAACATCCCCTTCGCCATATCCTTCATCTTTCATCGCAAAGTCTGAGCCGCTGGATATTTCCAAATTAATGCTTCGCGACTGTAAGTTTTCTGTGAAAAGTGCAGTTGCCGTTACGATAAATTCCCCCCTTCTCGCATTTTCTGTGAGGAAATAACCCGCACCACTGCCACCGAGGGTGTCACCATGGAACAGTGCATAGTTTCTACTCTCATCATTAGTGCCGTATGCAACAACCACCCCATAGGCTATGTGTGTGCCATTTTTCTTTAATTCGTGGATTATGATTGCACTCTTGTCCAAGCTAGTGTCAGTGTACTTTCCGCTTAAATCGTTTACAATCCCTTCTAAATTTGTGGTGTTTTTACCGCTATTTACCATATAAGCATATGTGCCTGCTTTAGTAAGCGTCCATACTCCATCTGAATCACCCCTATTATCTCTGTCTCCAGATTTCACTATCGGATCGGTTAAGCCGCTAAGTGTAACCTCTTCCCCTTTTTTTGGGTAAGCTTTACTTCTCTGAACATCATATGCATACCCAAATGTAACATTCTCAATTGGGCCTTCTCCTTCACCTTCTGCCCACACTGTGCCTGCCGCCACAGGTATCATGGTCAGCACCATGCACAAGGACAGCAGGATACTGAATATTTTTTTCTTCATGTCGTTCTCCCTTCATTGTCAGAATTTAATTTTAATCGCTGTTCTGAAACTGATAGTAATTTTGTTTTGAACTTTTATGCTTTCAGTATACTTTTTTCGTGACGGCAGGTGGCGATTACGCCCCGAAATGTCGTTTTTGCGCCCTGAAATGTTGCTTACTTTACTATCTGCCTGTGCTATGCTAAAATTATACGAGGAGGTACACATATGCTTAAGATTGCAGTATGCGACGACAACCGGGAGTTGCTTGAAAAAGTCGAAAAGGATTTGCTTGAATACGAGAGCATCCGCAACACGCCTATAATGGTTCATACCTATATCAGTGCTGTTGATCTTTTGGAGGAAGTCAAGAAGACAAATTATGACGTCCTGCTTCTCGACATTATCATGCCTAACTTCACAGGTATGCAGGCGGCACATGAGATAAGGCAGTTCAATGAGGAAATCAAAATCATTTTTCTCACCTCCTCCAAGGAGTTCGCAATCGAAAGCTATGCTGTGGGTGCCTACAATTACCTCTTGAAGCCTGTACACAAAGAAAAGCTTTTCTCTGTCCTTGACAAGGTGGTTTCCGAAATCACAAGCAAACAGGAATCCTGCGTCATCTACACCCACATGGGAATTGTAAATATCCCCTTCGCAAAGATTGAGGGACTTGAGGTGTACAACAAGCATCTTGTATTTCACCTGAGCGACGGAGGCAGTAAGGAAACCAGAGGCTCTCTTACGGAATATGAAAATGTTTTTTTGGCAAGAAATGAATTTATAAAAATACATCGTTCCTATATCATCAACATGGACTATATCCAGTCCATTGAAGCCGGAGAAATTATCACTTACAGCGGCAAAAGTTTCCCTGTTTCCAGACTGCTGGTCAAAGATATCAAGGAGCGTTATATGAATTATATATTTACCGGAGATGTCTGAAATGAATTTTGTTACAGTTATGACTTTGTTTAATTACGGTCTTGTTTTGATTTATGGCATTCTTCTGGCCGTTGATATTTCGGGAGGGGGTACGCTATATTCAAAAAAAGATAAACAGCTTACCGCCGCTGCGATTGCAATTCTTCTGCTTGTGCAGATTGCTGTATTCCTGTCTCTGGGAGCCTCGGCTGCCGATAAGCTGTATCCTTTAGTTACACATATACCCCTGATCTGCATTCTTGTATTTTTGATGAAAAGACCTTTGGGGATTTCCATTGTCTCCGTATTTACGGCATATCTTTGCTGTCAAATTCCAAATTGGTGCCGTATTTTAGTTTTGCAGATTTCAGACTCTACGCTGCTTTCTGAGATTATATATGCGGCTGCTGTGTTTATTTCATATGCACTGCTTCGTATATTCCTCGTAAAGCCTGCATATGAGACGATGAACTACTCACGGAGGGCGCTTATTTTCCTTGGCAGCCTGCCTATGTTCTATTATATTTTTGATTATGCTTCAACGGTATACACTCAGATTCTCTATTCAGGCAGTATTGTAGTCAACGAATTGGTTCCTACAGTTACTATTCTGTTTTATGTTGTTTTCGTACCATTGTACCATGGCGAGCTCAAAAAAAGATATTCCATGGAGCTTGAGAATTCAATCCTTAAT
>CAKTAA010000164.1 GCA_934526185.1 uncultured Eubacteriales bacterium
CCATTGAAATGCTGGATATCATAAAAAATACAATGACATATGATTTTGCTGTATTCAATGATATCGGTATCACATCGACAATAGACAAATCAGTTGCCAAGCGGACCTTGACATCCACGTTTGCTTCTAATGAGCAGTCTATAAAGCGAAGGTTGCAGACACTGATTGATAAATTCGGCTGAGTTTGTAGTTTTTGGCGCAATTATACAATAAATTTCCAACGGGATCACACCGGAAAAGATGCGATAAAGGAGGAATGCCGCAGTATTTAAGAGGAAGATACTGCGGCAACTTTGTATATGCGAAGTACTTTAGTAAAAACCACATCGATTTTTCTTGCAGTAAGTATGCTGATCCTTCTGTTTTCAGCGTGCGGATCAAACGAAAAAGAGGAAGGGAACCAAGCGGGCATTGTACCGACGGAAACGCCTACAGAAGAGGGTTCCCCATCGTTTGAAGGAATGGATCTGACGTCTTATAAAGATACGACTTTCCGAATTGCCGGCCCGTCAAGCTCTGGCTGGACGTACTCGGATATCTTCCTGTTTGCAGAGGACTATGATGGAACAACGGTAAATGATGCCGTATATGAAAGAAATAAAATAGTTGAGGACCGTTTTTCGATCAGCATTGAGTTTTACTGTGACGACAATGTAGCACAGGATGTAAGAAAGTTGATTATGACAGACGACTGTCCGTACGATGTCGTCTATATGGCGGGAACAAAGGTTACGAGTTTTGTTCAGAGCGGTTATCTGAAGGATTTGAACGAACTAAAATACTGTGATTTTACAAAGGACTACTGGGATCAGAACTGCTATGAAACCCTATCGATAGGCGGAAAGATATATTATATGGTAGGCGATATCAGCGCGGCGATGCTGTCGGGCTCGGAGGTTGTCTTTTTTAATAAAAACATGATAAGCGAGTTTAAGCTTGACAATCCTTACGAATTGGTCTACAACAATAACTGGACATGGGAAAAACTGTTTGAAATGGGGCGTGCGGTTTCAGAGGATTTAAATAATGACGGAAGGTGGAACGAACATGACCGTTACGGTATGTTCTATTTCCGCGTTCCCATGGCTATGCAGGCATCAGGAATCCGGTTTACGGAAAACAATGCAGAGGGAATTCCAGAAGTGGTTCTTTTGAAGAAGGATGCAGAACGCACCGTTGCCGCTTATGATTTGTTCTGCGATGCCCTAAATGAGAAAGGACTAAATTTAAGTCCGAATGGTTTGTCTTCCGACGCCGATATCAGTGCGTATCTGCATAAATGGGATTATTGCCGTGGAGAACTGTTTGGCGGAGATCAGGTGTTGTTCTGCCTGTCGGGACTTCTGACATCGGATTTGCTGACCAATATGGAATCAGAGTATGGCATAGTGCCTTTTCCAAAATATGATACAGAACAGCAGGCATATCACAGTACGGTAGATTATGGTTTCTCATTTATGACTGTTCCTGTTACCAATCAGAGAATGGACTTTACCTCCTGCGTGTTGGAATATATGGCGTATGCTTCGAGCGATTCGGTAATCCACGCTTACTATGACAAGGTCATGAAGGGACAGCGGGCAAGCGATCCGGATTGTATTGAAATGCTGGACATCATAAAGGATTCTTTGACATATGAGTTTACGCAAATCAACGATGTGGGTATCTATTCGACTATAGATAATTCTGTGTCCAAGAAAACTCTGACCTCTTCTTTTGCATCGAATGAAAAAGCGATCCAACGTAAACTGCAGAACATTATCGATCAATTTTCGTAAAACAAGCGTAGGGCATTACCTGAGAAAAAAGTGAGAGAAAATTAATGAAACGGCTGCAAATGCTGAAAACACAGAAAAGGTCCCTGTTTTTAAGCATTTCAGACAAGTATCCGATACAAGTGAGGTGCTGCAACAAAAATTTTTCGTGGCACCTCATTGTTTTTATAACAATTGCGCGCAACCGCTTAAAAGACATTTTATAAAAACCTGGACGTTGGATTCTTTAACGCTTAATTTGATTAAATTTTTCTAATTCCGAATAAATACATAAAAAATGCGGGTGTATAATTAAATAAACCGATAAACAATTAAACAATCAAAAGAAAGAGAGGATGAAAATTAAAAAGCTTTCGATATACCCTATGCTTTCTGATATTCTCAATAAGCTGAGACTTTTGGCAGAAAAGCTGCGTACAGATGATATCTGCTTCACAAGACGGATGCAATGGTGTAGGTACGATTCAGCCGGATTGTTGAGGAGATTGACGCTGTGGAGATACTATCAGGAGTTTTTATGAAGTAGAACAAGGCGAACCGGATAAAATCTATAAAAATTAAATTCCAGCTAAGTAAGGTGATTTAATGGTTGAAGTAGTGGCTGCTCTCATATGGAAAGATAATAAGTTTATGATATGTCAGCGTCCCTCAAATAAAGCACTAGCACATTTATGGGAGTTCGTTGGCGGTAAGGTGGAGATCGGCGAGACAAAAGAACAGGCTCTCATCCGGGAATGTCAGGAAGAACTGGCTATCACACTTTCGGTTGGCTCTGAATTTACAGACGTATATCATGAATATCCGGATGTGAAAATTCACCTAACACTTTTTCATGCAACAATAAAAACCGGAATTCCGCAAATGATCGAACATTGTGATATTGCATGGATCACTCCGGCGGAAATATCAGAGTATAATTTTTGTCCGGCCGATACAGAAATCCTAAAGAAAATTAAAGACTGCTATAGTTCGTGAGAGGCCGCTAATGGCCTGATAAACAAAAAAACGGAAGATAACTTGAATACTTATCTGTGAAAAAAGGAAAGACATACGTCTCACTTTAAGGAAACAAAGCATCGGTTTGATTATGCTTTTAGAAAAAGGGCTTGATATAGATATGAAACGTATTTTAGATGATGATTTGATTTATGCAATTTTATCCGTGGTAGAGGAAATACCCGAAGGAAATGTGGCTACATACGGGCAGATTGCAAGGTTAATCGGCAGAGACAAAAACGCAAGGCTTGTCGGAAAAGTTCTCAGTATGGCACAGTTTTACGGAAGATATCCCTGCCACAGGGTAGTCAATTGTTCAGGTAGGATTGCACCAGGATGGTCGGAACAGTACGAGCTGCTTAAGCAGGAGGATGTTCCTATGAAGGACAAAAATCACGTCGATTTGAAGCTTTGCAAATGGGAGTGCTGATATAAAATTGAGGTAAATATTGTGATTTATACCACACATTATGAATCCCCGGTCGGCCGGATTTTAATTGCAGAAAAGAACGGTTCACTGGCAGGCCTTTGGATAGAGGGACAGAAATATTTTCTCGCCTCTTTTCAGGAAGATATGATCGAAAAAGACGATACTGCAACATTGATACAGACAAAGAGGTGGCTTGACCGCTATTTTGCAGGGGAACAGCCGTCTGTTAAGGAACTCAAGCTTGCCCCGGCCGGCAGTGATTTTCGTAAGGCTGTTTGGCAAATTCTCTGTGAAATTCCTTATGGCCAAACATTAACTTACGGCGAAATTGCACAGAAACTCGCCGAGAAAAAAGGGCTGCAAAAAATGTCAGCGCAGGCAGTCGGAGGTGCAGTAGCGCACAATCCGATTTCAATTATCATTCCCTGCCATCGAGTCGTAGGAACAAACGGCAGTTTAACGGGCTATGCCGGAGGCGTTGAGAAAAAGCAAAAGCTGCTCGAACTTGAAGGAGTTGTGATGTCAAAATTGTTTGTTCCGGCGAAAGGAACGGCTTTATAAGAACATTTGCTGCAAAAATACTTTAGCTCTATAGCGAATATATGTTTTCAATAAGGCGCACAGCGCTGTCATTCAACATTTTCAGCGGGATATTGTACTCCCGCTGAAAGAGTCAAGCGGAACCCGCCGCAAAAGCTGCGGAGGATATCCTGATTCAGTTATATTATATAATACACTTATTAGGAGCGCAATTGTATATAGGATACAATTTTCGATAAAGTTCGCGATTATATTG
>CAKTAA010000165.1 GCA_934526185.1 uncultured Eubacteriales bacterium
ATACCACGCTTGGCTGTCAGGAAATAGAAATTCCCGGAAAAAGTAATTTCGGCTGTGAGGATGGCGTATTCAATCTGGCAAAAGTCTTTGAATATACAATAAATGACGGTCGGGATCGCTTCGATGGTTGTCAGGCAGGCCTGAAGACAGGCCATTTGCCGGATTTCAAAAGCATCGATGAGCTGTGGAATGCTTTTCTTGACCAGATGCGGTATTTCACCAAGCATTTTATTACGCTCTGCAACCGCGGTCAGGAAATTAGAAATGCTAACCTGTCAAAGCTTGTAAAATCCCTGTTCACAGATGACTGTATTTCCCGCGGACTCAATCTCGACGGCAGCGGTTCCGTGTACAATTACGGCGTTGTTGAAACAGCAGGAGCTTCCGCTGTAGCGGATTCCTTTGCAGCCATTCATCGTCTCGTTTTCGACGAGAAAAAGATCTCGCCTGAAGCGCTTGAGGCTGCGCTTGCCGCAAATTTTGAAGGCTACGAAAAAGAACGTCAGATGCTTTTGAATTTAGCGCCGAAATACGGCAATGATGATCCATTGGCCGATGAATATATGAATCGTATTCTCGACGCTTTCTGGACCGAAATCGGTAAATACAAATCGGTTCGCGGTGGAGTGTTTATGGGTGCTTGTTCTCTTTTGCAAGGCGGTATCGCATTCGGCCGGAACACCTGGGCGATGCCCGACGGACGCCACACAGGAGAAGAACTTGGCAATACCATTGGACCGAGAACCGGAGCTGATACAAACGGTCTCACAGCAATGCTCAATTCAGTGGAAAAGCTGCCTTTGAAAAAGGGTGTCGGCGGTACAACGCTGAACGTTCTCATTCCCAAGGATTTCACCAAAACACCTGAACAGCGCAAGAAAATAGAAGCACTTATGACATCCTATATGTTAAATGGCGGTCAGATGGCGCAGATTACAACCGCCTCCCGCGAAGAAATGTTGGATGCCAAAGAGCATCCGGAGCGTCACGGGGATTTAATTGTCAGAGTCGGCGGCTTCAGCACGCGTTTCATTGAGCTTGATGAGGGAACCCAAAACGAAATCATCAAGAGATATGCATAAGATTATCCCAGTTTAAACAAAAAATATAACTCGGTGAACGGTATTTCGTGCGAAAGGCGAAATACCGTTTATCGCTGATATGAATTCTAAATTTTATTTAATAAATCTATTGACAAAAACCCTCCGGTATGGTATAATATTTTAAATTCCTAAGACAGCAGGTTGCACAGAAAACGAACGAAAGTTCTATCCTGCCGAGGTAAGATAGCAGAGAGAGGTAATTTAAGTCTCTTTATGGTCTTTATCGGCGTGGTTGGACGCAGGTAAAGGCTTTTTTTGCGGCTTATCTTGGAAAATCAAATTTCGGGAGGTGAATAGAATGCCAAGTGCAAAGGTTTTAGAACAGAAACAAAAAATCGTGGCAGATCTTGTTGATAAAATGAAAGCGGCAAGCGCTGGTGTCATTGTCAATTATTCGGGTATTACCGTTGAAGACGACACTGCAATGCGTGCTGAACTTCGTAAAGCCAATGTCAGCTACAGTGTTATCAAAAACACGATGATCAAAAGAGCTTGCGACGAAGTGGGGTATCAGGGACTGAACGGAGTTCTGGAAGGAATGACCGCAATCGCAGTAAGCGCTGAAGATCCGGTTGCACCCGCAAAAATCCTGAAAAAATATGCAGATAAGATTGAGACCTTTGAGATGAAGGGCGGTTTTGTTGATGGTGAAATTTTGGACAAGGCCGGACTTGATACCTTAGCCCAGACACCATCTAAGGAAGTTCTTATCGGAAAAATTCTGGGAAGTCTGCAATCTCCGCTCTACGGTCTTGCTTATGTACTGCAGGCTTATGTTGACAAAAACAACAGCGGTGACACAACTGCTGAACAGGCTGAAACTGTGTAAACTGAAACATGAATGAAATTTAATAAAATTGGGAGGTACGTAGAATGGCAAGCGAAAAAACAACTCAAATTATAGATCAAATCAAGGCTCTGACTATTCTTGAAGTAGCAGATTTGGTAAAAGCACTGGAAGAGGAGTTCGGTGTATCCGCTGCTCCTGTCGCAGTCGCAGCAGCTCCGGGTGCAGCAGCAGCCGGTGCAGCCGCGGAGGAAAAGACAGAATTTGATGTTATTCTGACCGATGTCGGTGCGAAAAAGCTTGAAGTTATTAAAGCTGTCCGCGAATTGACCGGACTGGGTCTGAAGGATGCAAAAGACATGGTTGAAAGCGCGCCTAAGGCAATTAAAGAGGCTGTTTCCAAGGATGACGCTGAAGCTGTGAAGGCTAAGTTGACAGAAGCCGGCGCTACTGTTGAAATTAAATAAAATCAAACTGTATTGACGACTCTATACGAAATACAGAAAAACAAGTGAATAATATTTTTATATTTCACTTTGGTGACAGACAGCGCAAGCAGATTTTTGCTTGCGCTGTCTGTGATCACATATGCAAGAAAAGCAGCTTGTCATACGCGCCGAGCACCTTAACGAACCGTTGACAGAAGCGGCCGGCTCTTTATCCTTCATAGTCCTAAAGATTAAAGGTAACCGCTCATTCACTGCTTTTTTGAATATCTACATTTTGGAAAATTTGAACAGCCCCAAAATTTTTGGCCGGCATGAACACCTTTTGTTGCTGTCCGAAGAATAAGCTTATTTCCGCACCAAGGACAGATTTCATCGGTTGAACTGTCTGATATTGAGTGGTACTTTTTATTTATGGTTTCAACGTGTAAAAGTTTTTCGGAAGCCTCTGACTGTGTAAGCGGAAACAGCTTGTCATATAATTTTTCTATTTTTCGCGGCGTTAACGGACTGCCCATAACCTGTGCCATATATGTTATATCAGACAGAATATTATATCTGTTGATAACGTGATGTTCTTGACTGGTTAAGTGAATATCTTTTAATGTACAACGATCGCTAAATACAATATAAGAGTGAAAAGCAATTGAATCTTCCTGCAAAAATTCTTTCAGCCATTTCAAATGCACTTTATTCTGTATAATAGGATTCAAAAATCGTGTTTTTTTTGAACGACCTCTTTCTCCGGGTAAGGTCTGCGTCCAATACGGTTTCGTTTCTGTACCAAATATCCATCCGCTGTAATTTTTGGATTCCAATACATATATACCGGATTCATGTATCAGTATAACATCTACTTCTGTTTTTTCAGCATTCGATTTGGGCAAATAGCAATTGAAGAGAAAGCGCTTGTAACCGGTTAAAGGTTTGAGATACTTATAAGTACAATACTCTCCATACAATCCTTTATCACTTCGAACAGACCAGTATGAATTATGAGTTTGTTTAAAATATTCTGTTTGCTCGTACTTTTTTCGATCAAGCGTAAAAAATAGAACAAGAAAAACGGTTATCACAATAAACAAATAAAGTAACATAAAATACCTCCTGTCTATTTATATGTATCCATTTTATCACACTTTTCCCAGCTAATCAATAAAAATCAAGTCTATTCGCTGGTGCCGCACTGCATTTTAAATAACACACATCAATACCAGGCAAGTTTGTTTTTTTCAAGATTCTTTGCAGCAGCTCGGAAACTTTCCTTTCTGTTTTTTTCGCCAGAAGGAGACGCCCCAGTCTATGCCTGCCAAAAAACTATTTGCACCATCAAACAACAAAGGACAGGAACAGAATGAGCAAAGACAAAAATTTCTTGTACAAGAGCGGAGGTTTGCTACAGTTTGGCGGCCGCTTTGCCGTTTTTAATGCAGTTGTAGATATAGCATATGCCAAATAAAGTTTTGCCGGCCAGAAATGCGAAACGAAAATTTTACAAAAAGACCTTGTTCCCGATAGTAAGGAACGGTAAAATGAAAATACAGACTGTCATCCGGTTCTGGGAAACCACTATTTCTGTCATTCACCCATTAGGGAAAGATGAATACCGAAGAGACAGTCGCGGGAAAAATCTCGCATCCATTGCGGCGGCTCAAAAT
>CAKTAA010000166.1 GCA_934526185.1 uncultured Eubacteriales bacterium
CGCTGCCTCCATCCCTGCAAGCAAAGTTTTCGGGCTGAAATAGTGGCGTGTCCCTTCTACGAATCCAAGCGGACAGATAGGGCGGAAAATATGTCGTGATAAGTGTCGAAAATCGCGGTTTTTCCGCCCTGTAAGCGGCGCTGGAAAGGTGCCCCGTATGTTTTCCCGTCTATGCCTTTAAAGTCAAAAATGTCAGGATAAAGGTCGATTTTTAACCAAAAGTGAAGAGCCTCGGTCGATGCCCTTTCGGGTGTCGGCTGAGGCTCTTTTATATTGCTGGATCGTCTTCTTATACAGGATAACATTGTTTGGAAAAGTCTACGATTATGATGTAACGGCACTGAGGCCACATACCGGGATGGGTTTTTGTACTGAAATCCCGAAAGACTTGACAACAGATATTCCTATATAGTATAATCCTAAATGAAATCAAAAAGGAGGCTTCTGCTATGAACAAAATCAATATCAGTGATGCACCTGCCTACACTTCCCCTAATTCGATGACGCTGATCTGCACTGAGAAACCGAATGGCAGCACCAATCTTGCGACTCTGGCTTTCTGGGCTTTCGCTTCTACTAATCCTGGAAAGATCATGTTCTCCCTGAACAAGGGGGCTTACAGCTTGGAACGGTTAGCTGAGAAGAAAGAAGTTGTTCTTGCCATTCCCGGAGTTGAACTGACCGGTGCTCTGATTGGCTGCGGCACCTGTTCCGGGCGTGATACGGATAAGGTCGCTAAGGTTGGTCTGACGATGCAGGAAGTGGAGGGCACAAATATCAAGGCTCCTGTTCCCTGCAAGCTGCTCATTCATGCGACGGTTGCCCAGACAATGGATGCAGACGATCATGTTGTCCACCTCTGCGATGTCAAGGGTGTTTACGGCGATGAAGATGTGAACGCCGTCTTTGGATGGAAGGGTTACGCCGAATTTGCGGCAGCACAGCAGAAATAAGAAAGGACAAGGCGGCTGTCCGGTGGGGATGGCCGCCTTTCAATTTGAGGTGGTACTATGAAAACGCAAGGCGGATTTTTAATAACCCGGATCAAGCAGGTCGGTGGACGGGTTTTTGAACGCATATTGAGTGAAAAAAATATTGATGCTTTTAACGGTTCTCAGGGTAGGATTCTATATATCCTCTGGCAGAAGAATGGCGTTCCCATCAGCGAACTGTCAAAGGAGACAGGTCTTGCCACAACTACGCTGACCAGTATGCTTGATCGCATGGAGGCAGCAAACCTGATCTATCGAGACAGAGGCGATAAAGACCGGAGAAAGATACTGATTTTTCTGACGGAAGAAGCCAAAGGTCTGGAACAGGAATATAACGAAGTAACAGAAGAAATCAGCAATATTTATTACAAGGGATTTTCCGAGGAAGAAATCAGGAAGTTGGAAGACTATCTTCAACGTGTTCTGAAAAATGTGGAGGAAGTACTCTGATGAGCGTCTGCATTAAGGACAATATTCAGAACATGAATCTGGTCATCGGCTGTACCGTGGGATGTCCTTACTGTTATGCCCGAAACAATGTAAAACGCTATCATATAATCAATGATTTCAGCAAACCGGAGTTTTTCCCGGGTAAGCTGCGCCTGATGGAAAGGGAACGTCCACAGAATTTCCTGCTGACCGGCATGAGCGATCTGACGGGATGGCAGCCGGAGTGGCGTGATCAGGTGTTTGCAAAGATTCAGGAAAACCCGCAGCATCAATTCCTGTTTTTGTCAAAGCGTCCTGATTTGCTGAATTTTGAAACAGATTTGGAAAACGCATGGTTCGGCGTTACGGTCACAAGGCGATCAGAACTGTGGCGCATAGATGCGCTTCGGGAAAATATTCGGGCAAAACACTATCACGTCACCTTTGAGCCGTTATTTGACGATCCCGGTAAAGTGGATTTCGCCGGTATCGACTGGATTGTAGTCGGAACGATGACCGGGGCGCAAAGCAAAAAAATACGGACAGCTCCCGCATGGGCGTATTCCCTTGTGAAGCAGGCTCATACTCTTGGTATCCCTGCTTTTATGAAGGAGGATCTTATCCCTATCATGGGCGAAGAAAATATGATTCAGGAATTTCCGAAGCAATTTATTGAAGTTCTGGAAAGGCAAAGAATTTGGAATGAGAAAAATCGCAAAAAGTAATTTATCAAAACGGAAGGCGGCTACACTATGAAGGTTGGAATTATAAGATGTATGCAGACGGAGGATTATTGTCCCGGCACAACCGATTTTAAGATGCTGAAAGAACATAAAGGCGCTTTTGAAGGTATCAATGAAGATATTGAACTGATAGGCTTTTGCAACTTCGGGGGATGTCCGGGAAAGAAAGCTGTTTTGCGGGCAAGAAAGCTGGTTGAACGAGGCGCAGACACAATAGCTTTTGCATCGTGTATTCAAAAGGGTACACCGATCGGGTATCCCTGCCCCTTTGCAAAAAAGATGAAAGAGATAATCGAAAAAGATTTAGGCGAGCAAATAAAGCTGTTAGACTATACACATTGATTTTGGGTGAAAAAATGATGAAGGAACAAGATATTCTCATTAGAGAAGTGGAAACGAAAAATATCATGACGAAATCCAGCCTTCCGGTAGGCGGTTATTCGGTCAATCCTTATGTGGGCTGCACCCATGCCTGTAAGTATTGCTACGCCTCTTTTATGAAGCGTTTTACCGGGCACACGGAGGATTGGGGTACATTCCTTGATGTGAAGCGCTGGCCGGAAATTAGGAACCCAAAGAAATTTGCTGGACAGCGTATCGTGATCGGCTCTGTGACAGACGGATATAATCCGCAGGAAGAACTGTTCGGCAATACCAGAAAATTGCTGGAACAACTCAGAGGCAGCGGCGCAGATATTTTGATTTGCACCAAATCTGATCTTGTAGTGCGTGACATTGATCTCCTGAAGGAACTGGGACAGGTTACAGTGTCGTGGTCAATCAATACGCTTGATGAGGATTTCAAAAATGATATGGACAAAGCCGTCAGCATTGAACGTCGGCTGGCCGCTATGAAGCAGATTTACGATGCAGGCATTCGTACCGTTTGCTTTGTGGCTCCTGTTTTTCCGGGTATTACGGATTTTGAAGCGATTTTTGATCGGGTGAAGGATCAGTGCGATCTATTCTGGCTGGAAAATCTTAATCTGCGAGGTGAATTCAAAAAGACGATTATGGATTATATAGCAGAGAAATATCCTGATCTTGTGCCGCTTTATAATGAAATCTACAATCATCATGACCGCAGCTATTTCAAAGCTTTAGAAGAAAAGGCCGAAAAAATGGCTAAGAGATATGATTGCCCCTTTGTGGATAATGAACTGCCTTACGGCAGAGTGCCGCAGGGGCATCCGGTCATCGTGGATTATTTCTATCATGAGGAAGTCCGTGGAACAGAGAATACAGGAAAGCGAAATGTATAATACATTCAACAGTATGCCTAAGCAGTGCACCATTGTTTCCATCCCTGCAAGCAGAGTTTTCGGACTGAAATAGTAGCATGTCCCTTCTACGCATTCAAGCGGACAGATAGGCCGGAAAATATGTCATGATAAGGGTTGAAAATCGCGGGTTTTCTGCCCTGTAAGCGGCGCTGGAAAGGTGCCCCGTATGTTTTCCCGTCTATGTCCCTAAAGCCCAAAATGTCAGGATAAAGGTTGATTTTCCTGCCTTTCTTCGTCTCCCAATTTAACCGTATGAGCCTCAGTCGATGACCTGCTGGTTATCGGTTGAGGCTCTTTTTTGTGTTTCTTTCACGAATTTTGACAATACTATGTCGTAAATACATAGACAGTGGATTAACGTTTCTGTATAACTACATCGCTTATCCATATAATTACTATGAACGATACAGCAAAGGACATGGTAGTTGGCATGATAGATAAGCGAATTGGCAAGCGGATTAAGCAGTGCCGCGAACGCCTCGGTCTTACGCAGGAAGAGTTTGCCGAAAAGACCGGATTCACTGCAAACTATATTTC
>CAKTAA010000167.1 GCA_934526185.1 uncultured Eubacteriales bacterium
GGGGTTTTTGACCACTTTTGATAAAGTTTAGCGCTTGCTGAACTGCGGAGCGCGACGGGCAGCCTTGAGGCCGTACTGCGCTCGTTTTTGAGCCGTTTTTCCTTGGTATTTCGGGCTTTTCCGGACTTTTCGCTGTTCAGTTATCCTATGTGGTAACCACGGAAAATGGCTGTTTTTCAATCAGCAGCGTTCTGATGAAAAGCACCGTTTACTACACTGAACAACTCCTCTGGCTTATTATACTTGACCTTAGCATAGATGTCCATAGTTGTTTTGCTGTTTTCATGTCCTGCAAGATACTGAACCGTCTTGGGATCAACTCCGGCATAAAGCAGGTTCGTGATGTATGTGTGCCGGAGCTGGTGTGGGGTCACATCAAAATCCAGCGTATATTTGATTTTGGGTTGATTCCTCTGTGTCATGCCCAGCGTTGGTGTAACCGTGTACTTGATGCTCTGCCCATTCACATACTTATAGTAGTTGCGCGGCTTGGTAGACCGAACAACTACATACTGCCATACCCTTTGAAATTGCGATGCAGCTAACGGCTGTCCTTCGCTATCCGAAATCACATAGTCCGACTTTGATGCTGTTTTGGCTTCACGCAGGCAGTCCACCAAGCACTTGGGAATCGGAATATCCCTTTTAGCCGCCTTGGTCTTTAGAACAGTGGAAATCACGGGTCTGTTATGTTCCGTGCGCCATGCTCGCCTTACCGAGATATAGGGAGTAGACTCGTCCAGGAATACACAGTCCCATTGCAGCGCAAGGATTTCTTCCCGGCGCAGACCGGAATATAACCCAAGCATAATGAACAAGTAGGGAGGAAGCTCCCTGACCGTATCCAGAAGCACTTCTACCTGCTGATCTGTCAATGCCTCCCTCTTTTTCGCTGGCTTTCCGCCCTTTCCCGATATTCCTACACAGGGGTTATGCTCAAGTATCTGGCTGCGCTCTGCCGAGTAGAAAATACACTTGAGAAGCATATTTACTGTGCTGTATAACCCCTCCGATTTTTTTGACAGCGGTACAAGCGCCAGCCGAATATCATCTGCGGTCACTTCTTCCATATACATCTCACCCAAAGGCTTAATGATATAGTTCTTCATGTCAGCAGTATATCCTCTCAATGTAGAAGCAGATACCTTTGCCGACTGCATCAGCAGCCACTTCTGACAATACTCGGCCACTGTCGGATGCTGCCGACGAAAGATGATCTCCTCCACCTGTCGCCGCGCTTCTAATTGCTTCTCATATAATTCTTCGCAAGTAGCAGCATACAAACTCACCTGCTTGCCATCTGCGTCCATGATCCGGGTTCTGTAATACTGGATTCCTTTTTGCATAATGGTTCCGTACTGCGGAACCTCTGTTTTCATTTTCGCCATCTTTGACCTTCCTTTCCTGATAACGTGCAGTTTCCGTATCTACACTCTCTTTTTATCAGAAAGTACAGACTTAATCAAAGATACGGCCTATGTAAAGCAAAGAGCGAGACATCCTTGCCTCGCTCCTGCTTCGTTTTCGCGTTTGTTATTTTATGCTCACACTGAATCCCATTGCGAAAATGCGTTACCCATCGTTCTGACCAGCTCATCCGGCCTGTTGTATTTGACCTTTGCGTAAATGTCCATGGTAATTTTGCTGCTTTCATGGCCTGCCAGGTATTGCACCGTTTTGGGGTCTACCGACGAATGAATCAGATTCGTGATGTAGGTGTGTCGCAACTGATGCGGTGTTACTTCAAAGTCCAGGCTGTAAACAACATTACCGTTATGCGCCGCCTTTTCTCCAAGAACAGGTGTGACCGTATGCTTTACCCGCTTTCCATCCTCATATCGGTAGTAGGACCGTTCCTTGACTGTTCTGGTGACAACATACTGCCACAGCCGCTTAAACTGCGTATAGGACAGCGGATCGCCGTCCCGGTTCGGCACCACATACTCCGAAGTCGAATTTTCCTTTGTCTCTTTCAGGCACTCAGCCAAACAGGTCGGCAGTGGAATATTTCGCTCGGCAGCCTTCGTTTTTAATTCTTCCAGAATCACCGGCCTGTTGTTTTCTGTATGCCATGCTCTCCGCACTGTTAAATAAGGAAAGTTTCCATCAAGATAGACCGAATCCCATTTCAGGGCGAGGATTTCTTCCCGCCGCAAGCCTGCGTACAATCCAAGCATCACAAACACATAGGTTGGCAGTCCTTCCACCGCATCCAATAAGCGCTCGACCTGCTCGTCTGTCAGCGCCGCTTTATCTTTCTGCGGAACGCCGCCACCCTTTGTCGTTAGATAGATCGTCGGGTTATTATCTATAATCCGGCTTTCCTTTGCTGCACGGAAAATAGATTTATACAGGATCACGACCGACTTATATACCGATGCAGATTTTTTTGAAACAGAGACAAGTGCAAGCTGAATATCATCCAGGCTGACCTCTCCCATCCGCTTATCACCTAATTCCGCAATGATATGACGCCGTACCTTTGAGGTATAGTCCGTCAAAGTCGTGGTACGAACATGAACAGACTGCATCAACAGCCATTTCTCACAATACTCTGCAACCGTGGGTGTTTTTCGATGAAATGTGGCGTTCTCAATCTGCTCCAACGCAATCGTTTCCTTATTATAAAGTTCTTCGGGCGTTCTTGCATAAAGGGCAACGAGTTTTCCATCTGCATCTTTGATTCTTGTTCTGTAATACAGGACACCTTTTTTTATAACCGTTCCATATTCAGGAATTATCATTTTCCTTTTTGCCAATTCCGTCACCTCCTAAAATAATCTCCAGCGCTGTATCTTTGTTTTATCAGAGATCTTCAGTTCCAGCAAGGATACGGATTGGCTCATGCTCCGGCGTTCCGGGTCTTGCGGTAAGTCGCATTCTTTTCCATCGGTTTTGCCCGGTGGGTGCATTTTGCGATATACTCCTGAAGGCCCATATCAGTAAAATATACACAACCGTTCTGCACATACTGAACATAAGAAATCAAGCCGTTGTTACGGGCTGCATCTAAGGTCGTAATACTGATCCCCAAGATTTTGGCAGCTTCTTTTCGTGTAATCAGTTTTTCCATAAATCATATTCCCTCCATTCTGTCAAGGTTGTCATCGTGCTTTCAAAATCACATGAATGCACTGGCAGCCGAAACTGCCAGTGCATGGTATCTAACTTTGAAAAGAAAACTGCATCTGAATACTGAGCTGTTGTTTACAACAAATGGACGCAGCTCTCTTGAATTTTAGTTTTGCTTTCGCCACATTTGCCACGCATCCCTGACGATGGGGACATTCCTGATCTCCGCTGGCGCGGCTGTCATAACTCCGCAGCGTCGTTTTATTCGTGCGCCGCAGGGTTCCGCCTCAAGTCCGTGGGCGGGTGTGAACAAGTATCTTTAAGCCCCCATGGAGTCCTCGCGCTCGAAGTGCCACCTCCGGGTCTCAGGCTGGCGTTGATCGCTGGGAACAGCCTTGTTTATCACCTCCTTGGCTGTCCATCTTGGCGGCGCGCCTGATTCGCTCGTACATGGGTTATGTACCAGAAATGCCGTCTATTCAATTGTCAAAGTACCATCGAAGGGGAAAACTTGTCCTTCTATTAACACTGACAAAAGGGGCAAAAAACAGGCGCTTCAAATGAAACTTTATCAAAAAATTTTTGCCAACTGTTTCAGCCCACGCCGGATGCTGTCACGGACACGGCTCGGATCTACACCTTCGGCTCCGGCAATCTCATTTACGCTCATCCCCAGATAGTACCGAGCATAAATTCTTTTTGCCTGTTTCTCCGGCAAAGCCATCACGGCGGAGTAAATCTGCTCGCGCAGCTGCTTTTCCTCCAGAAGCATCTCCGGCGTCTCCAGCT
>CAKTAA010000168.1 GCA_934526185.1 uncultured Eubacteriales bacterium
GATGGCGGCGGAAACCTCGCCATTTTCGCTTGCTTCGTTCATACGGTATGGCCGAATCCGCTCAAAGCAGGTGGCCTGGATCTCAATATTCTCTTTCACGGGACAGAATACTCCTATATATAATAATGTAAGGACTATGGCATCATCCATTATACCATGACGCCGTTGCAGGTGGCTACAACAAAACCGCATTCGCTGCGGTTTTGCGAGGTTCAATGTTCTCAAAGTCCGGTGCGTTAGCACAGAAGCGTATGCAGCACATACACGTAGCTGGAGTAGCGGCGGACTTGAGACTATTATACCATGGGCACCGTACAACAAAATTTCATCCACTAAATCCTTGCATAGCTAAGAAATACAATTGAATTCTTTCCTGTGAAAGGATATAATATTAAATATCGAGAAGGAGGGAGGAGCTGCATTATGGCACTGACGAAAGAAGATTTGCAGGCAATCGCGGATTTGATGGATGTCAAAATTGGAGCATCGGAGCAGAGATTGAAGGCATATATTGAAAGCCATGTGGAAAAAGAGATTCGACAAATTGCCGATGGACATAAAATGCTGTACGAAAAGATGGAGAGAGAATTCGGTGAAGTGCATGAAGAACTGGACGCGCTGAACAGCACACAAGCGGCTCAGGAGTTTGTGCTCACCCGGCGTCTAAAGCAAGTTTGATTTTAGGGGCTATAGAGCGTATGGCAACAGAATAAAGTCATAATAAAACAGCTGCACGGATTGGGTTCCCGTGCAGCTGTTTTGTTTTCTGACAGAAATGGAGAAACAATATGGAACAACGGGAAAATACATTTGCAATGAGCCAATGTATGCTTACGAAGCAGTATGGCAAGTACAAAGCGGTCATCCAGTTTTCAGCGGTGGACCGGCCGGAAACCGAGGAAAAAGTTCTGTCGCTGATTATGGGAGCTTATGCGGAACGCCGATGCGCATCAGTGAACTGATGCTGTTGCACTGGTTTGATAGAAAAACTGGACGATCTTTCTCCGTTTTGGTGATAGGGTTTTCCCTATATATATAGTAATATAAGGGTGCCAAAGCGGCCGAACGCTTCGGACACTGGTGACCAACCGCCAGAGGCCGGACCTTGACAATTAAAGATTGGCCAATGTGTATCGTACAAACGATATGCGAGGAGTTAGAAGAAAATGAATTTGACAAAAGCAAAAGAAACGAAAACGCGCGTCTGCTGCCTGTACCGGGTTTCCACAAAAGGGCAGGTGGATAAGGCTGAGAATGATATCCCAATGCAGAAAAAAGCATGTCATGAGTTCGCTGAGTCAAAAGGCTGGACAATCATAAAGGAACATGCGGAATTGGGTGTCTCAGGATTTAAGGTCGCCGCGGCAGATCGAGACGAACTGCAGGAAATCAAGCGGGAAGCGGAAAAACAGGAGTTTGATATCCTGCTGGTCTTCATGTTCGACCGTTTGGGCCGAAAGGATAACGAAACGCCGTTTGTACTGAAATGGTTTGTAGAACAGGGGATATCTGTGTGGAGCACGGTGGAGGGTGAGCAGCGGTTTGACAGTAATGTGGACGATCTGCTCAACTACATCCGATTCTGGCAGGCGTCCAGTGAATCGCAGAAAACTTCCGTCCGCATCAAAACTAGGATGAAACAAATTGTAGAGGATGGACACTACATGGGCGGTACGGTCCCGTTCGGCTACCGTGCGGTCTATAAGGGCAGAATGAACAAAAAAGGCCGCCCGGTAAAGGATCTGGAGATAGACCCGCGCGAGGGCGAAATTGTCCGGGAAATATTTTTTAAGGTAGCACGGGAAGGATACAGCGCACATGGGATCGCCAGGATGCTGAATGAACGCAATATCGTAACGCACGGCGGCGCACGGTTTCAGACCAATCATGTCCTGCGGATGCTGCGCCACCGGGGATATACAGGCTATATGATTGCAAAGGAAAACACATCAGGATTTATCCCCGAGCTGCAAATCGTAGAGGAGTCCATATACGAAGACGCGATGGCAATCGTGGAGCAGCGCAAAAAAGAAAATGAGCAGCGCCGCAGCGTCGCGCAAAGTTCATACAATAAGACGCTTTTGGCGGGAAATCTATACTGCGCACATTGCGGTACACGGCTGTCCGGCTTCTGGCACAAAGACAGGTACAGGCTGGCGGATGGAACGGTAAAAGAAGTGATGGCGCCCAAATACAATTGCTATGCAAAGGGCTTGAAAGTACGCCCCTGTGACGGCCAGCAGCTCTACAAGGCTGAAATCGTAGATGAGATCGTGGAGGGAATCGCCAAAGACATTTTTGCCATGATATCCCGCATGCCGAAAGACCCTACGATAGAGGCACAGCTGAAGAAAAATATCCAGAACAAAGAAAATCTGCTGCGTGAACTGGACGCAAAACTTCAGTCAGCCAAAAAGGAGCTGGAATTGTATGAAGCGCAGATCATAAAGTGCATTGAGGGCAAAAGCAAACTGTCAGAGGCCACACTCGCACGCATGATCAGCCGGGCGGAGGACTCTGTAGCAGTATATGAAAAAGAAATCGAAAAAGCACGTATGGACAAGCAGAACCAAAAAGATACCGCGGCACAGATCGAGGATTTTTACAAGGAATTCAAGGGCTGGGCGGATGAGTATGAATCAGCAGCGCTGGAACGCCGGAGAGTCATACTGAGCCAGTTGTTCAGCCGCATTGAGATTGGCAGAGGGTATGAGGTCAAGGTAGAGATTGCCATGAGCTACAAACAATTTTTGAACCTCTCGGAGAATACGCAGACTGGCAACAGAACAGTAGCATAGAAAGACGATATTAAGTGGTAAACGATACACAGGCAGGCGAAAGCGCATGGCTTGCATGTGCTTTTGCTTGTTCTGTTCGCATAGTGATTTGAAATGGAGACAATGGATTTTTCGATTGCTAAAAAAATATGCGTGGCGTATAATATCTATAAAGGGGAAGATATTATGGAGCGGATTCAAAAAAGAAAAAATGCTGTCGCTTTTGCAGATGCCATTAATTCTATCGAGGGCGTTCCGCCTTCTCCAATAGCGAGGCGTTTGTCGGACCAGTGGCAATAATAAGTGCTTGGAGAAAAGAGTATTTATTATGTGCTTGATCTTCCAGAAAGCTTGGACAGAGCATGTACATCTATAGTAGATACTGCATGGCACATGATAAACAGAAAGCGGAATATAATATCATGCTGACAAGAAAGCTGAGAGCAAACTATCGCACTGGCTACTGGGAGTTTTTTTACCCATACGAAATCTCTTGGGGTTGTTCCGGAGGATATGAGGGTGCGTTTGTGAGATAAGGGAGAGATGTGAGATGAGTAAACTTAGTTTTAAGACTTTTTGCATTGAATACTACGCCGAGCATACAAAGCAATCGAGCGAAAAAGTATATGAGATATTTAAGGACACTAAGTTATTGGATTTACTTGATAGTGACTATGGCGATCTTCATGGAATGGGAATGGAATATTTAATGCAGTTTTTTGATGAGTATTTGGGGGAGGGGAAAAGAACATGATACTGTATCACGGGACAACACTTGAAATAAAAGAACCGAAAATCTTTCGGAATGAAATAGGGAGAGATTTCGGCTTTGCATTTTACACGACAGACATAAAGGAGCAGGCAGAGAGGTGGGCTGTTCGACGGGCGAAGGTGCTTTCTGTGAGGGATAAAAAGAGCTATCCTGCAGTTGTGAATGTCTATGAATGGGATAATGATGTAAAACTGCATAACAAAGAATTTGAAGGTGCTTCTTTGGAATGGTTGGAAATGGTTGTAGCTTGCAGG
>CAKTAA010000169.1 GCA_934526185.1 uncultured Eubacteriales bacterium
CATGGTAATGCAGCCGAAAGTTCTGATTCTCGATGAACCGACAAGCCAGCTTGATCCGATTGCCGCCTCCGATTTTATAGCTACTCTGCAAAAACTCAACCGCGAATTGGGACTAACAATTCTCTTGGTAGAGCATCGCCTGGAGGAGGTATTTCCGATAGCCGACAAGGTATTGCTGATGGATCGGGGACATATACTGCTTTTCGATTCACCGAGAAATATCGGGAAAAGGCTCGGCAAAGAACAGGAGGGACACCGCATGCTGTTAGGACTTCCGAGCGCCGTACGTATTTTTAATGCTCTGCGCATCCGTGGAGAGGACTGTCCGCTGACGGTCAGAGAAGGCAGGGATTTTCTGGAACGTCACTTTGTTAAAATCGGTACGGGAACGGCAAAAGTGGAAAAAGTGGAATATGTACACAACGATGATGTAGCCATTGAATTGAAAAAGGTGTGGTTCCGCTACGAAAGAGATCTGCCCGATGTGCTGCGGGGAACCTCACTCCGGGTTTACCAGGGTGAATTCTATTGTATCCTCGGAGGCAACGGCACAGGCAAAACGACAGCGCTGAATGTGATATCCGGTCTGAACAAAGCCTATCGGGGTAAGGTTCTCATCGACGGCAAGCCGATTAAGGACTACAAAGGAAATTCTCTATACCGCGGCAATCTTGCCTTCCTTCCTCAGAATCCGCAGACTGTATTCATCAAGGACAATGTTCGGCTGGATTTTCTGGAAATTCTTGAAGCTTTGGAAGTTTCGAAGGAAAAACGAACCGACAGAATTAATAATGCCGCAGAAAAAATAGGCATCACACATCTTCTGGAGAAGCACCCCTATGATCTGAGCGGCGGAGAGCAGCAAAAGTGCGCTTTGGCAAAAATGCTTCTTCTCGAGCCAAGAATCCTTCTGCTGGATGAGCCTACAAAGGGACTGGATGCCTATTCCAAGCACACCTTAAAGGAAATCCTCAAAGAACTGAAGAAGGACGGCATGACCATTCTTATGGTTACGCACGATGTTGAATTTGCAGCCGAAAATGCGGATCGATGTGCCTTGTTCTTTGACGGAGAGATTCTTTCTGCCGATGTCCCTTCTGCCTTTTTTGCCGAGAACAGCTTTTATACAACCGCAGCCAACCGAATGGCGCGCCAGCTTTGGCCATCCGCCGTTACCTGTGCGCAGGTGATTGAATGCTGCCGTGAAAGCGGGGATATGACAATATGAAAAAATGGCTGACTTACAGTATTTTCTGTTTTATAATTCCACTGGTCGTTTTGGGCGGAGCTCTTCTGTTTGATGAAAAGCAATTTGCCTGGGTATCTCTTTGTGTTGCACTTCTCTCCTGTATTCCGTTTTTTCTCCGTTTTGAAAGGCGGGATACGGATACAAAGAAGCTGATTCTGATTGCTGCAATGGTTGCGCTCTCCGTCATCGGCAGAATTCTTTTCACACCGCTTCCTGGCTTCAAACCGGTTACTGCCATAGTTGTTATCACAGCGATGTATTTCGGCAGCGAAGCAGGATTTCTGACGGGTGCTATGTCCGCTCTGATCTCCAACTTTTATTTCGGTCAGGGGCCTTGGACGCCGTTTCAGATGTTTAGCTGGGGCTTCATCGGACTGCTTGCGGGAATTCTCGCAAATCCTTTAAGGCGCAGTAAAATTATTCTGACCGTTTATGCTGTTTTTTCCGGTGTTTCTTTCTCACTTTTTATGGATATATGGAGCGTACTTTGGGCAGACGGAACCTTCAACCTTTCAAGATATCTTGCCGCCGTCATTGCGGCAGCACAGTTTACGATCGTCTATGCCGTATCCAATGTGATTTTTCTTCTGCTTTTTTCAAAACCGATTGGAAAAATACTGGAACGGATAAAGACAAAATACGCGTTGTAGTGTGAAAAAGGCTGAATTTCAGTTCACAAAGAGCATTTCTGCCGTTAATTTTCTTTATTGACAATAAGCTGTGCTGGTGATATAATCGAATTGTTTCATCACTTTATTACAAATATAGTATTTTAACAGTTCATAAAGTTTTCAATACTTAGATATATACTTTGAAGCGATAATTTGCAGGTAGCAACCCATATTCCGAAGAATTGTTTTTTACTTTGTGAAAGGTGGTAATCCCAATGAAAACTGTCATATGCATAGGCGACAGCATTACCGAAGGCATCGGAGCAAGCTGTGCTGAAAAATTTTCCTATTGCGCGGATTTACAGGATCTTCTCGGCTGTAATTACCGGGTAATAAACTGCGGCAGAAACGGCGCTACTTTAATGGATCCGCCTAACGGAAATCCTGACCGCTTCAGAACGCTCCCTCACTTTGAAAGAGCAAGGGAAGCAGCACGGCTTTGCCAGAACGAACGCTGTCCTCTTATCGTCTCCATCATGCTTGGGACTAACGATGCGGATATCATTGATTATGGCTTTGAGGGAAGAGGCGAAGCATATTATAGCCGCTACTCGGATGCTTTCAAAAAAGAGATGCTGTCTCTTGTCGAAGAACTTCGTCTTATATGTCCGGACGCTCGATTTATTATCTGTAAATCCCCTTATTCCTATGACACGCAAAAACATACGGATTACGGCAATCTGGAAATGGTGTGGCGCCTGCAGGAGCAAACAGCGGCTATTTTAAAGGAGAAAAATATTCCCATCTATCTCAACGACATCGCTGCTGCTACGTCGCCTGAAAGAATAGGCGGAGAGGCCGGCGTTGAAAAGCTTTTTTTGGACCGCCTGCACCCAAACGATGTAGGACATATGTATCTGGCCCATTTCTTTTGTGAAGCCGTACATAAGCTTGAAGAATAATCGCAAATAAGCACTTCTTCTCCCGTGCAATAACCTCTATATGATTTCTAAGCATATTTATTGCCTCACTCGGTTCTATTTTCTAAATTGTCTTATCGTTTTAATAAAATCGGTCTAAGGCATTTGACTCTCTTCGTATTAAACGTTTATAAAGATGCATACAGAAAACTGAAAATTAAAGCAAGCGGCAAATGCTCCTCATCTTTTAATCATTCTGTTTATAAGTTTATTGATGGTTTCAGTCTCCCTGATGTATTTATCATCGGCCTTACCCAATTATTTTAGTCCCTTTTCTCTATCATAAAGAGATTTCATCTTTCCGTAATATCATTTTCAATTAGTTTTTTGAGCGAATAAGGTCATTTTCACTTTATTTTCTGTATTGCCATAATCCTCTGCCCTTGGTGTGCTTTGATACCAATATTTTTAAGCTGTTCAGACGATAAGGAAAGCAGAAAACGGTTAGCCATTTCTATTAATGCCTTTCACCTTAATATACAGGAATGTTTTTGCTTGATTTCTTAATATCAAATTAATATCAACATCATTTTGGTCTAATTCGACTTTGTGTTCCCGGTTGAAAGCCATGAATAACAGCGTGAATACTGCGAATAAATATCAAGAAGCATTCAGAAACAGGCGCTTCACCCTTAACCGTCAACATCAAGGATGAGGTCCCACAAATTATGTAAGATGGGCATGGAATAGCCGGAGATAGCTCCGGCTATTCTACTATACCGTGCACAGAGCATTTTTATATTTGACATTGGCAAGGGAGGTGCAATATGGTGCAAAGGATAAAGAAGCGTAAAAGAATTTTTTTTGTTGTATTTTTGATTTTAATTACGGTTAGTTGGATGCTTTTGGAAAATTTGTCGGTACAAATAAGCCGATTTACAGTAACATCTAAAGACTTGCCTGAAGCGTTTGACAAATTTTCTATTGCCCATATTTCGGATTTGCATAATGCAGA
>CAKTAA010000170.1 GCA_934526185.1 uncultured Eubacteriales bacterium
CGCCATGCTCGTGGTGTGAAACCCAACAATCGAGTAATTTCTCTGTAACTCATTTTTTGCATTGTTTCTATCCTATACTATAAAGCGTAAAGATTTCGGTTAAATGAATAGAGGTGATTAAACGATTAGATGTTTTAATTAAGTAAAAAAACCTACTATTCTAAATATGGGCATATCAGTTCATTTCAAATTTACTTTTTATTAATTCTAAAACGCTATTTGTACTTTTTAAGACAGATAGCGTTTTTTATATTATTGCCATGACAAAATCTTCTTATTTTCGACAAATGGATTCATAATTTACCGGTCGCCGGCTTTTTTAGTATATTATCTTAGAATCATAGGGGGTTTTATAAAACAATCAACCAAACTAAAATATTTTCTAGAAGGCGGATAAGGGTATGAACAGTTTCCACTGAGTACCGACGATATGACAGTTGGGTGCAGACAAGCATGAGGGCAGATTTGCCGTCAGGGAAAGCCACTACTCTCCGGGTACGGTGACGAATCTCCCGGTTAAGGCGTTCGGTGACGTTGCTGGTGCAGATGAGCGCCCGATGTTCGTAGAGGATAAACCAGCGTTTTCTCCAAGTCATCTTCAACCTTCTTCGCCGTCCCTTTCAGCTTTCTTTTGCTCAGGGCTGCAAATACATTCCGCGGTTTCACCTACACGGCAGCTCGCTTTTTGGACATGGATGGTCTTTAGGCTGCTAGTTTTTCCTTAGTACGCGGGATACAGGAGTACTTATAACCCTCATCATGGTTTAAAGTGAGCTTGAAAGGAATTGAATACCTACCAATTCACAAAAAGAGGCTGTCGATGTTTTAATATGATGGATAAATCTTATTATAAAGCGAGAGGTATTTTATCCTATCTCAATAGGGGAAATCACAATGAGTTGGTATGCTATTTTTGTCAAGACCGGCTGTGAGGACGACATTTGTTTTGCGTTAGATCACATTATGTCAAATAGTTCTCAGGAAATTCGGTATAACCTTCTTGTGCCCAAAAGAAAAATTTATGAATGCAAACAAGGGATACGCAGAGAGGTAGTTAAAAAATTGTTTCCCGGTTACGTTTTGGTGCAAACAGACGATATCATGAGGTTCTATTTAAATGCAAAGAAATGGCCCAGAGTATTGCGTTTTTTAAAAGCAGGCGGTACCTTCCTTCAAGTGAATTATAAGGAAATCCGCCAAATATTATCTATGGTGGACACGCAAGGCTTAATTAATATATCGGAAGGATTTTATGAAAATGAGAAAATTAAGATTATTAGCGGGCCTCTGATTGGCATGGAGGGAATCATTAAAAAGGTTGACAAAAGAAATGGTCGTGTAAAAGTAGAAATTTCTATTAATTGTCAAAAACATTTGATATACCTCGGAATCAATGTGCTGCAATGTCCCGGTTTGTACTCTAATTTTACAAATTTATAGGATCGGTTTTAAAAGGGCGAGCGTCGCTATCGCGTGATTTCTCTCATATCGCTTTAAACTATATTTCAGGAAAGACACGCCGATGTCGAACAGTACCCATGACGATTGTCTCTTCAGTTTGGCGCATCCACTGATTAAGCTGGAAGGGAAAGGATTATTTTATAAACAATGCGGAGAGGGATTAACATGATAAAATACTCGCTTTCTCAGGCTCAAAGACGAATCTGGTTTGCACAAAAAAAACATCCGGATTCCCCGCTGTTTACAGTAGGCGGTTCTGTGCGTGTACAGGGAGATTTAAGTGTACCGGCTTTAGAACAGGCTCTATGGGACGTGTATAGACGAAATATGGCGTTGAGGATGCGTTTTTCAGAGACAAACGGTGAACCATATCAGTACACGGAAGAAGAGTCGAGGCCGCTCGTCATCGATTTTGTAGATTTTTCTGAGAAAAGCAATCCAGAAAAAGCGTATCGCGTCTGGTGCCAAAAGCAGGCAAGAACTATATTTTCCTTGACGGCAGAGGTGCTTTGTTCCTTTTCTATTTTTAAAATTAGCAGCAATGACACCGGATTTTATATCAGACTGCATCATTTAGTATCGGATGGATGGTCTGTTCAGCTGATTACAAATCAAATAGCAGAAGCATATGAAAAGAGAACGGAAAGCGCGATGAATGTATGCTCTTTCCCTTCTTATCTTGCCGTAGTGGAAGCTGAGGAAAAAGAAATCTTTTCAAAACGTTTGATGCAGCATAAGAGTTTCTGGAATGAAATGACCCAGCATTTGGAAGACCTACCGGAACGCGAGACATCATATTCCCTGAAAGCCACCAGAATGACGTTTCAGCTTGATAAAAGCATGTCCGGAAAAATAAAGGAATTTACCCTTCGCCACTCCATTTCCCTGAACACATTTATCATCGGTATTTATATTTTATATGTGCTCAAGACAACGAAAAAAAAATACGTGACCTTAGGGCTTCCTTTGCTCGGGCGTTCCAGCAGAACAGAACGGGAAACCTGTGGGACATTTACAAACACAATGCCCTTCTATTTTGAAGCGACGAGGGACGTTGACGTGCTCACCATGTTTTCTGATTTGTCGCAGCGGCTGTGGGAGTGCTGTGTCCATCAAAAGTACCCATATAATTGGCTACTGCGTGACGTGCAGGCGGTCCGGCATTCAGTTGATTCCCTGTTTCGGGTTTGCGTCAATACCTACAACACGACCATATGCAGAAGGATTGGCGGGATGCAGGCTGTGAACACGGAATTTTTTAATGGGGAACAACTCCATGAACTGCAAATTATTGTGCGGGAATGGGAACCGGGCATGATGCAACTGGATTTTGACTTTCGAAAAGATGTGTACGGGTCGGTGGAGGTTAAAAGGATTTATTGCTTCTTTTGCCGGATTATTCGGCAGATCATTGATGACCCCGGGTTGAAAATAAAGAATATTGTGCTCTTATCTCCCAGGGAAAACAGAAAATGGCTTTATGACTACAATAAAACGGAGTCGCCTTTTCCACAGCAAAATTTACTTGACATCTTTGATTCCATTTCCTTATGTACGCCTGAAAAAAGAGCCGTATCTATGGGTACGGAATATTTGAGCTATCGGCAGTTGCACTCGCTGTCTGGCCGGCTTGCGGAAGGACTTTCCAGCCGCGGCATTCAGAAAGGGAGCATAGTGGCGGCCGCATTAAGTCATCAAATTCAGAGCATCGCCGCAGTTTTAGCAATTCTGAAATGCGGCGCAGTTTATCTGCCTATTGATCCTGCCAGCCCTGAAAACCGTATCTCAGGAATATTGGAAGATGCTGGGGCGGAGCATTTTCTGACGAATGTATCTCTGGAACCGCCGCTTTATTTTTCTGGAACGGTTCATGTTCTGGAGGAAATCAAGATGCCGGAAAAGGAGAAACCGACCAGCCGAATCTCACCGGACGATTTGGCCTATCTAATTTACACCTCAGGTTCGACCGGAAATCCCAAAGGCGTAATGATTAGGCATCGGGGTCTGATGAATTATTTATGGTGGGCAAAATCAGCCTATGTTAAGCTTCCCAATGAAGTATTTGCCTTATATTCTTCATTTGCCTTTGATTTTACGGTTACTTCTTTGTTCCTTCCGTTGATATCGGGAGGGGAAATCCGAATTTATCCGAACCAGCGGGAAGAAAATATATTTTCAGAAATACTTGCAGACAAAGGGGCAACCATATTGAAAATCACCCCGTCCCATAT
>CAKTAA010000171.1 GCA_934526185.1 uncultured Eubacteriales bacterium
ATTCCATCTCGTCAACTATGTTTTTAGCGGATCTGCTCCTGATATGGGGTTTCCCAAAACTCCTTTTTTTGGATGCTTCTTCGCAAAAAGCACACCAGCCCATGCAGCCCCGGTTCCCAGAAATTAGGAAAAAATCCTGATGGGCCTTTTCATATACATCCCTTGAAGGAAAAGGAAGACTATCGAGTTTCTTCACATACGGTCTCGGCTGCGTCTTTTTGATTGCACCATTTTCTTCCCGATATACCAATCCTCTGCATGACAACAAGGACTGTCCCTTTTGCAAAAGCCGGACCATATCAACATACACTTCTTCCCCTTCCCCCGGAACAACAGAATCTATAAAGGGATTGTCTGCCAAAATCTCTTCTTCACTGCCTAACACCTGCGGTCCCCCAAGATTGATATGCACCTGGGGAAATTTATCCTTTACCAACTTGGCGGCCTTTATGACGTCCTTTGCAATATCGATGTAAAAACTAAAACCGGCTATCAGGCAGTTTTTACTGATCAAATCTATCGCTTTCTCCAATTGATGATCATATAATAAATGAATATTGGCACCGATTCTGTTGCTTTCCAGTGCAGACTTAATATAACCTACGCCTATGTACTCATTCACACCGATATATTCGTTATCTTTGATAATATCCGTTGGGTGTTTGACAATTACTATTAAATCCACTAAATTATCCATCGAAAACCCTCTCTTTCCTGTTTTACCAATACTCTTTGCTGGTCATTCGCGCTTGGACAGAGGCCGGGAATTAGTTTCCGTCATACAGTTGAATCGCTGCACCGATGGTAATTTTTACCTCCTGTTAAATCTCGCATATTTCTGTACAGATACCTGCACCTAAATACCGCTTCTGCGTTCCTGTGTATCAGTCCACGATATCCAATGTGTTATTTTAATAGAGTCTGAATTGAGCAAAATTTACACCACAGCCGAGTGACAGCTGAACAATTTCGATATGAGGAAATCGGTTCCAATCGATATTACAGAGCACATCCTATCCCCTGTTTAGTCGCATCATCATACGGATGTTTTCAGCCACCCTGTCAAAAGAGTCCTATTACCTTTGCCATCCTGGACCTCCTGCTCTTAACAGGTCCACTTTGAAAGCGAGCGGCTTAACCTCCGGCTTTGAGCCGATGAATGTTAAGCCGCTTTTTCCTCTATTCATTTGAGAGACATGGCTTCGCCATATCGCGGGATATTTTCACGCGATTGCTTTGCATTTATTTTTGGTCAAGCTGGATTCGCCGAAGCGTAACCCTGCTTATTTATTATCTTACCAAATCGCGGGTAAAGTACAAAGATGCTATTGCTCCGGCTCAACGACTTTGTTGCGGTACTGCTTTTGGGTAATTCCTATGCCGGCAAAGTGAACCATCCGTTTCCTCAGCACAGGCCGCCTTGATCGGATAAAATCTCTTCAAGTTCCTCTGTTGTCAGTTTCACCAAAGGATATTCAACCGGTGTAGGCTGATTTTTTCCGTATGCAAGGCAAAGCCTTAAGAGACTTTGAATCTCCTCTAAAAGCCGTTCCTTGAGTATACTTTTACAGGCGCCGTCACATGTGATATAAAGATAAATCTGTTCCCGGTAAACGAGGATGTTGAAAACAAATTGTACGCAGGACAGCTCTTCTTCCATACCCTGCTCCTGTAGGAACTGAGGAACAATGTTAAAATAATCTCCACCGTAATCCTGAAATTCTCCTAAATAATTAAAGCGGATTTTTCCAGTGCAATCAAATTCAGTTGTACTCCGGCGACCGTACCGCCTTGTTTCCTTTGCTGTACGGATCTGTTCTTTCAGCGAGCGCATCCGCTTTTGGGTTTCACCGACTTCCGCATGCAGTCTGCATAAATAAAATTGGGTAAACCAGCCTATCGTCCTTTCCAGACATAGGAAAGGTGTTAAATCCCTTCCGTGGCTCTCCATCTCAACCAGAATGTCTTTGCCCAAGCTTTCCTGCAACGCAAAATAAACGGCTGTCAGCAGCAGCTCTTCCGGTTTAGTCTGGAAAGCTTTATTTGCTTCGTTCAACAGCTTTGAAGAGGTGTCCGTATCCAGTATCAGACATACGTTTTCCATATTGCGGAATTCCGAGACGCTTTCCGCTGATTGAGAAAGGCGCGGCAGGAGTGCCTCATGGGAACAACTCTCTCTCAGCTTGTTTATTTCTTCTGCGTATTGCAGGTAAGATGCCGTTTTGGGTGGCAACTGAAGCTGAAGATCCTGGTCTGCCATTTGCATACAGGACGCCAAATCCTCCAGGAGGATACGCCAAGAAATCCCGTCTATAACTAGATGATGCGCAATCAGCAACAGGTATTGTTCGCCTTCAAATTCCGCAAGATAGGGGACAAAAAGCAGTTCCTCCCGTAACTGGAATATATGGTTTAAAGCCTTGAATTCCTCAAGGCTGTCCACATACTTCGAAATGGGTACCATTGTTTCTGTGCAATGCTTGTTATTATAAAAAAGCGTTTGTCCGTCCTCATATAGGTTCAGACGCAATGCGTCATGATGGCAAACTAGCTTTTGAAATATGTCACCCAGCTTTTTCCCACTCCAATGCTTTTTTAAATGTAAAAGGACAGACTGGTTGTATTTTCCCGGCTGAGTCAACTTTTGGTTTAAAAACCGCTTCAAAACGGGTGTGCCACACAGGATACCTGCGGCGATCCCCTGAGGATACCGCTGCGTTTTACCATGCAGGCGGGAGGCCATCTCCCCCAAGACAGGGTTCTCCAAAATATCTGAAACATTGATTTCATATTGCTCCCCGGCCAAATAGGAAGATATCTGGATAGCTTTGATAGAGTCTCCCCCAACCGCATAAAAGTCATCTGTGACCGACAGTTTTTTACCTGGAAATACCTTGTCCAGGGCCTTAAACAAAGCCTTTTCTTTTTCTGAATTCTCCCTGATCGCGTTTTTTGGCGCAGATGTGACCGGCAGCGGCAAGCCTGCGGGATCCAATTTCCCATTTTCTGTGAGTGGAAAAGAGCGTATAGGAATAAAATACCGTGGCAACATATAGTGAGGCAGCGTTCCGCCTAGAAATGAACGCAATTTTTTTTCGTCGTATGTATCATTCGGAATCAAATAAGCGATAAGCTGCATACATTCGCTGACAGACGCTTCCTGCAGATAAGCATCAGTCGCCATTCCGCTCTTTAACACACAGGCTTCGATTTCCCCCAACTCTACACGATTCCCCCTCAGTTTTATCTGCCTATCATTCCTCCCAATAAAAACTAGATTTCCGTCTTTGTGCCGACGTGCCATATCCCCTGTTTTATACATATATTCTCCGGGTCTATATGGGTTTGGAAGAAAGGAAGAGAAGTCCCGGCTTGTGTATCCTGCCGCAACGCCCGCTCCACCAATATAGATTTCGCCCTCTGTTTCATCCGGAACGGGATTCCTGTCAGAATCCAGTAGATATATTTGTGTATTATATATCGGCCTTCCTATAGGGACGGACTCCTCTTCGTCACGGCTAGGCGAATACTGGTACGTCATACAGCCAACCGTAGCCTCCGTGGGACCATACTCGTTAAAGATTCGAATTTCTTCTCCGATCCTCTTATATAAGGCGCGGCAGCCAG
>CAKTAA010000172.1 GCA_934526185.1 uncultured Eubacteriales bacterium
ATTACGATTTGAAAAGCATACCCGAAGAATACGATGCGCTCATACTAATCGGTGGAATGTCGTGGCACAGCGAAAAAGCCTACATGATAAAACCGCTCGTCGAAAAGACAATCAAAGAGGGCAAGTTGTTGGGGGCGATTTGCGATGCTTGTCGCTTTTTGGGAACGATTGGTGCGCTTAATTTCGGAAAACATACAGCAAACGATCTTGCGGAACTTAAAACATCGGCAGGATCCTGTTATACAAACGAAGATAAATTTATTGCACGTCAAGCGGTAAGAGATAATAATATTGTAACAGCAAACGGAACTGCAACAATGGAGTTCGCAAAAGAAGTTTTACTTGCTCTGCAAGCAGCGGATGAAAAGACAATTTCTGCTTGGTATGATTTCCATAAGCTCGGTATATACATTGCTCCGTTGCCCGAAATGAGGTGAAAAAATGAACTATATTAAAATAACACATGATAATTTAGAGTATGAACACATATGCTGTGCAATTTCAAATAATAAAGATATTCAGGTGTCAAGCAAAAAAGCGTGGCTTTCTGAAAGAATGAAAGAAGGATTGGTATTTCTAAAATCTGTTGAGCGTGGCAAATGTTTTATTGAATATATACCAGCAGAAAATGCTTGGTGTCCTATTGATGCAAACGGTTATATGCATATAAATTGTTTTTGGGTATCCGGTTCATTGAAAGGACACGGATATGCAAATGATTTATTAAATGCATGTATTGCTGATGCAAAAGCACAAGGGAAGCGCGGAATAACGGTTATTTCATCACAAAAGAAAATGCCTTTTCTATCAGATCCTAAATATCTCGCTTATAAAGGTTTTAAAGTAGCGGATACAGCAAACCCGTTTTATACGTTAATGTATTTGCCATTTGTTGATAAAGAAATTGTACCTAAATTTAAAGAATGCGCAAAATACCCGCATATAGGAAAGCAGGGGTTTGTAATTTATTACACATATGGCTGTCCGTTTACAGCAAAATATGTCCCAATAATAAAAGACTATGCTAAAGAAAAAGGGGTGCCACTTGAATGCGTTTTTATAGATAGTAAAGAAAAAGCACAAAATGCACCAATGGCATGGACGAACTACGCCGTATTTTATAATGGAGATTATATTTCAAATGAAATTTTGAATGAGAAAAAATTTGCCGAGCTAATTTTACGATTTACAAAATAAATGTACTCTATATGAGGTGTGAAATGACATTTGATTTTAAAAAAGAATTTAAGGAATTTTATCTTCCGCCGAAAAAACCTGCCATTGTTGATGTGCCTGCAATGAACTATGTTGCTGTATTTGGTGAGGGCAATCCGAATATAGAGGACGGAGCATACAAAAATTCGATAGGGCTATTATATGCAATATCCTATACTGTGAAAATGAGCAAGCGCGGCAACCACAAAATCGAAGGGTTCTTTGATTACGTCGTTCCTCCGCTGGAAGGTCTTTGGTGGTTGAAAGATTCAAATCAATTTGATTTCAGTCGTAAAGATGATTTTTGTTGGGTTTCCATGATACGCCTTCCCGATTTCGTCACAAAGGAGGAGTTCGATTGGGCGATAAGGGAAGCAACGGATAAGAAGAAAACAGATTTCTCATCAGTAGAATATTTGACTGTTCAAGAGGGCTTGTGTGTGCAGTGTATGCACATCGGAAGCTATGACGATGAGCCTGTAACGATTTCCGCCATGCACGCATACGCAAAAGAACAGGGGTATGAGATTGACCTAAATGAAAAGCGCCGCCACCATGAAATCTATTTGGGCGATCCTCGTAAAACACGACCCGAAAATTTGAAAACTGTTATTCGCATTCCCGTAACGAAGCAATGAATTAAAGCTGCTCGGGCTTGTTATATATATTTACTTGTCTACACAAAGGTGATATAATACAGATATTCCACAGAGGAGGAGATACCTATATGAAAATGGGGCTTGATGTAGCCTCCTAAATTATAAAAATTTTAGGAGGTTAAAAATGAAATACGAAATTGTAAATTTGGAAACTTGGAAAAGGGGAAAACTTTTCCGATTTTATATTGAAAACTTGCGCAATGTCATGAGTATGACGGTTGATATAGATGTTACTGCACTCATAGAATTTGTGCATGCCCACGGCTTGAAATTCTATCCCACAATGATGTGGGTGGTGTCGAAAGCAATTAATCAAAGAGAAGAGTTCAAATACGGTTGGGACAAAGAAGGGAAACTAATTCGTTGGGACTTCATTTCGCCGTACTATGCAGACTTTCACAAAGACGATGAACAGTTTGTAAAACTTGTCACGGATTATTCGGACGATCTGTTTGAGTTTCATGCGCGTTTTCTCTCGGACAGAGAGCGTTATAAAGATTTGCGAGCATTCGATCTGGCGGAGCATTCTGAAAACACTTTCGACGTATCCTGTCTGCCGTGGGTAAAGTACAGGAATTTTGACATACATGTTTTTGACGAGGGGAAATATCTTGCTCCGGTTGTTACTTGGGGTAAATATGAAACGGAAAACGGAAAAAACATTTTGCCTTTGTCTATGAACATCCACCATGCCGTAGCAGACGGTTGGCATCTGTCGCGTTTCTTTGTAGATGTGCAGGAAATCATCAATACATTAAAAGACTGAAAGAGGAGGAAAACTCGGTGAAACTTTGCATTGGATATACCGGAATAGTCTTAAAATAATAAAATAAAAGGAGATGAATTCTATGGCTATTCCGGATAGCAAAAAAATATATCCCCGTGAAGGGGACGATACGATAGTGTATCTGAAAAACGTAATCACAAACCCGAACATCGAAGTCGGAGACTTTACTTTTTACAACGACTTTGTGAACGATCCAAGGGACTTTGAAAAGAACAATGTCCTCTATCATTATCCCATCAATCACGACAAGCTGATAATCGGAAAGTTCTGTTCGATTGCATGTGGCACAAAGTTTCTGTTTAACAGTGCAAACCACACATTGCGCTCGCTTTCCACATATCCTTTCCCAATTTTCTATGATGAGTGGGAACACGGAATTTGGGCGGACAAGGCTTGTGATAATAAGGGCGACATTGTAGTCGGCAACGATGTCTGGATCGGGTTTGAAGCTGTTATACTTGCCGGTGTTACCATTGGCGACGGCGCAATTATCGGAGCGCGAGCGGTTGTAACAAAGGATGTCCCGCCTTACACTATTGTTGGCGGAGTTCCGGCAAGACCGATACGAAAGCGTTTTTCGGATGAGGATATTGCAACTCTTTTGACGTTAAAGTGGTGGGACCTTCCGCCTGCTCAGATATTGGAACGTATTAAATACATACAGTCCGTCAATCTTATTGCCTTAAAAAATATGCGATAAGAAGGCAACTGAAAACTTAAACATAACAAACGACGCTCGGAAAGATTATCTTTTCGGGCGTTTTATATTAGAAGGCTTGACAATGCGACACTTGTGTCGTATAATAAAAAGCGACACAAGTGTCGCAAAATAATCGGAGAGAAAAGAGATATGAGCCAAAAAGGGGAGAAGACAAGACAAAACATAATGCTCATGTACGGTAAAGAAGCAAGCAACCGAAAACAATAGATAGACCGCCAGCACTACACTATTCCGAACC
>CAKTAA010000173.1 GCA_934526185.1 uncultured Eubacteriales bacterium
CACATACCCAGTCCCCTGGCCATTCGGAAGCCCTGGCGCTTTTGCAATTAAGCTGATTACGTCCATCCGAAAACCATCTACGCCTTTGTCAAACCACCGGTTGATCATGCTGTAAATTTCTTCTCGCAGCATTGGATTTTCCCAGTTCAGATCCGGTTGTTTTTCTCCAAAAAGGTGCAGATACCACTGACTGGTTTGCTCGTCATAGCTCCACGCAGATGGCGTAAAGAAAGATGCCCAATTATTGGGCTCTTTTTTTCCATTTCCATCCCGCCAGATATAGTAATCGCGGTATGGGTTTCCCCTTGATTTTCGTGATTCAATGAACCATGTGTGTTCGTCGGAAGAGTGATTCACAACAAGATCCATGACCAGCTTGATATCCCGCTTGTGCATTTCCAGAAGAAGCGTGTCAAAATCCTCCATTGTTCCAAATTCGGACATGATTTTTTCGTAATCACGGATATCATATCCCATATCTGCATTCGGAGAATCGTAGACAGGGCAAAGCCATATAGCGCCTATTCCCAGCCACTTCAAATAGTCCAGTCTTGATATAATTCCCTGAATATCGCCAATCCCATCCGCGTTGGAATCTTGAAAGCTTCTGGGATAAATCTGGTAGAAAGTGCGTTCTTTCCACCAACATTTCTCATATTTATGCATGCCCAATCACCAGCCCTTTCGCCTTTTGAAATACTGCGAAGCCAGTTACCTGACCTTGCAGAGCCTGACCATCAACGCACTCTATCAGTATGTTTAGCGTTCTGATCTCTGGAATCATCACAGTCTGCCCCGGCTCTGTTATTATGGCAATTACTTCTGTGCTTTGTGTTTCAAGCCGAAGATACAGATATGTGTCTAGCACGATTTCTGCCAATCTGCTTTCTGCAAATGCAGTTTGTTTCAGCGAAAGCAGCTTCCTGATAAACATACCAATATCTGTCCATTGCGCAGTCCATTGCATTGCACGGCGGTTGTCAGGGTCGGTGCCGCCATCTAATGCAATTTCATCTCCATAATAAACACTTAAACCGCCACCCAAAAGCGCCGCTAATAAATACGCCAGTTGAAAATCAGACGTTCTGCCGCCACAAAGATGCCATGCACGAGGAATATCGTGGTTTGAGCAGAATGCCCATTGACGCTTGTGTATGAGATCCGGCATAGACTCAAACCAGCGCTGAATCCGCATAGAGAATACTTCTAGCGAGTCTGTGTGCAGGAGTGCAAAATCTCGAATTGCAAAATAAAGCGGGTAATCCATTGTACCATCAAAAACGCGTTGATCGAGCCACTCAGCCGGATCTTGCCATATTTCACCAATAATGTACACATTGGGATTTAGTTTGCGAAGGCGGTTCGCAAAGCTATGTAAAAACCGTAGACTGGTTTCATCTGGAACATCCAGCCTCCATGCGTCAATCTGATATTCATTCGTCCAGCGTTCTGCACGGGAAATCAGATAGTCAATTACTTCCGGATTTTCCGTGTTCCATTTTGGCATATTTGCTGCAAAGGCAAAGCATTCGTACGGTGGCTTGTTCTGCATACGCTCCGACGATAACGCCTCGGGCTGTAGTGTTGTAAGCGCATCAGCGTCATAAACGATAAACCAATCCCGATATATCGATGCATTTCCATATCGCTTTACGTCCTGCCAAATTACGTTATTCCAACCACAGTGGTTAAATACGCCATCAAGCATGATTTTCATCCCGGCTTTATGTAGCGTTTCGACAAGTGTACCAAAAACTGTTTCGTTACCGAGGGCAGGCTCAATATAATCATAAGAAGTGGTATCATAGCGATGATTTGAACAGCTTCCAAAAATTGGGTTCAGATAAATTCCCTGTATCCCTAGTGCCTGTAAATAGGGAATCTTCTGCAAAATGCCGTTCAGCGTACCACCATAAAAATTATCACGGGTTGGGACAAAGATCTTTGCGTCATGATTATTTTTCTCATTGCAAAACCGATCCGGAAAAATCTGATACCATGTAAAACTGCTTGCCCATGCAGGTGCGAGACTATGCGCCTGTGGAAAAACATAGGGAACATTGAAATATCGAAGAGCTCCCGGTTCTTTAATTGGCAATGTTACGCCGCATTCTGAAAGCCAGGCGCACATTCCGGTTTGCAGTTTGATTACAAAGTAATAATGCAGTTTGTGCGTCTGCATTCGTATGCTTACTGCATAAAGCTGGCTATCTGGCATGCGCTGCGTCGGCTGCATCTCACAACAGGAAAGCTGCGGCTTTTTTTCCGGGCCAGAAAACCAAAAAGGATCGCCATACCAGACTGTTATCGCCTGAACCGGCAGGCACGTTTTAACTCGAAGGTAGCAGTAATTTCCCTCCACATATTGCCATGGATAGGAGGGCTTATGTATGACGGCAAGGTTTAAAATCTGCATATTCTACCCCTTTAGCATCCCATCCATTGCACCGCCATGGATCAGCTTTTTCTGCATCACAATATAAACCAGAAGGATTGGAAGCACTGCAATCAAGGATGCGGCAAAAATCAGTCCCCAGTTATTCAGGTTCTGTCCCTGAAATAGTCTGAGTGCAATAGGAAGTGTTCTTTTTCCTGGCGTTTTAATCATTGTCAGCGCAATCAGGAACTCGTCCCACACGTTGGAATATGCCAGAATTGCGAAGGTCCCCAGCGCTGGTTTTGAAAGTGGGAGAACCATTTTCCAATAAATTTGCCACCTGTTTCCCCCGTCAATAATGACAGCCTCCTCCAACTCGTTAGGAAGACTCAGGAACAAATACCTGAGAAAAAAGGTGTTGCTTGGAACACCAATTCCGATGTAAATAAGAAGTAATCCCAGATAACTGTCAACAAGGTGAAGATCTTTCATCAATAAAAACTGCGGGATCAGGTTTGTGACGGTTGGTACCATCATTGAAAACAAATACAGATAGAAGAGTATATCCCTTCCTGGAAATTGCATTCGCGCAAATGCGTAAGCCCCAGCTGATGAAACAAACATGATAATCACAGTCGCAATTGCCGCAATCAGGAGACTGTTGACAAAATACTGACTGAAATGATTCGCATTCCATGCTTCCACAAAATTTCCCCAGTACCAACTTTTTGAAAACAAAATCGGTGGATACGGCATAGAATAACTTTGTGGGGTCATTGCCGTAGCGAACATATATTGAAAGGGGACAAGTGCAAACAAGGAAAAGCAAACTAGAGCGAGGTATCTTGGCAGAGCAGAAAAGATTCGTTTCATGTTTTTCTCCTTTATGCGGTCTGGTCATGCGAGACCCTGCGCTGGATCAGTGTCAGCAACAGGACAATCACACCCATTAAAACAGCCTGCGCAGCAGCAGAACCAAGGTCAAATGTTGAGAATGCGGTGTTGTACATATAGTTCATCATTTGATTTGTTGTTCCAAGTGGGGCCCCATCAGTAATCATCATGACGTGGATATACGCTCCAAAAGCACCGATTGTTAAAACCGTCAGCAGATAATTTGTTGTATTGCGAACCATCGGCAGCGTAATGGAGAAGAAACGCCGAATCGCACCAGCACCATCAAGTGAGGC
>CAKTAA010000174.1 GCA_934526185.1 uncultured Eubacteriales bacterium
GTTTGAATGACGGTGTTCACCGCTTCCGGCTCCCCTGCGGCTGCCTTTACAATCGTTTCATAGGGCAGCAAATTGTACTTCCTATTCTTCATTCTCTAACGCCTCCATTTCTTTTTGCAGCAAGCGCAATGCCCTTTTCCGTCTGTGGAAGATTGTACTTCTGCAAACTCCGAATAACTTACCGATTTCCTCGTCGCTGTAACCGAGATAGTACCGCAAAAACAGCACTTCACGCCGCTTTTCCGGCAGACGCAAAAGTGCGGCTGCTAACTGCTCGCTTTCCACAATAACCGTTTCCCCGCGAACGGTAAAAGCGGTAGGCACATCGTATTTCACAAAATACTCGTCTGTTGTGGCAATCGGATCAAAGTCAAACTCACGAAGATAGTCGAGCGATACCTCAAACTGCTGTTTCCTCCGTATTTTCTTGTAAGCGCCCAGCGCCGCATGATAAAGCACAATCTTACAAAAGGCGTTGAAAGTGCGCTCAATATGCTCCCGATACTGCTCTGTATTCATCATCTTGTTCACCCCCTTTCTTCCCAAGCAGGGGAAAAACAACAAACGCCCATGCAGCATAAAACCGCATGGGCGTTGGAAACAGGAATTATAAGAGATAACTATATGATTTGTGTGTTCATACTCATAAGCGCAAAATCCCGTATAGGTGCAAAGGCTTTTTTTGACCATAAGTTATGAGAAATAACAATCAACATAATAGATACCTCCAAACAAAATAACAGAGCCGATAACCGCATTTCATCTTGCGTGTTATCGGCTCTGCGTCTTTGCGTCTGGCTCTTTTCAATATTTACTTGAATTGATCGATATGACCTGACTGGATTGCCGCAAGATTACAAGCAATTTTTTCTTCCGACCAATCCCACCAGCGCGTTGTCAATAACGCCGAGATTGTTTCATCGGAAAAGCGTTTTCGGATAGGTTTGGCTGGAACGCCGCCCACAATGGTATAAGGCGGGACATCTTTTGTTACAACAGCCCTTGTGCCAATAATAGCACCGTCCCCTATGGTAACTCCGGCAAAAATTACAGCCTCATATCCAATCCAAACATCACTTCCAATAACAATATCACCTTTGTTGTCCCATGCTTCGGTTATATGACTAACATCAAGCCCCCATTCCTCAAAGAAAATAGGAAACGGATAAGTTGCAAGAGAAGTCATGCTGTGGTTGGCACTGTTAAACAAGAAACGAACGCCGCAAGCGATGGAGCAAAATTTGCCGATAATTAACCTGTCATGGTTAATAGGATAATGGTAAAGAACATTGTTCTTTTGAAAATCAACAGGATCATTTACAAAATCGTTATACATAGTATAATCACCCACAATAATGCTGGGGTCGGTAATAACATTTTTCAAATATACAGTTTCCCGGTCTTTTGACCGAGGATATATTTTTTGTTTGTCCATCATAATTTGTTGTCCTCCTCAAAAATCAAGTTATTCAACCGAATAACAGATAGTTGTGTATTTTTGACGTTTACTAAAGTTTCCTGTTTGCATTTCGGGCAATACAGCGGAAAATTGATAAGTTCAGTGTCTTGACGCACTTTAAGTCTGGTCTTATTTCCACATACAGGGCATAGAAGCCATATCATTCGTTCCATCAAAGAGTTTCCCCCTTGTGGCTTGTTTGAATAAGTGTTTTGCGTTCCCACTTTCTGCTTACAAAATAAAGTAGGCCTACAATAGCAGGAAGTACTGGAGAAATTGCCTGCCCATAATAAATGCCGGAGAAACCCATATTAAGTGCAAAAGCCAAAAGCCAACTTACAGGCAGACGCACGATAACCGCGTCCAGCAAGGCGTTAATCATAGCAATATTTGCCGCGCCTACACCAATGGCAAAGGAATCCAGGGTATACATGGCGGCATAAATTAGACTATTGACGCTGCAACAGATACGCAGATAGTAAACTCCATCGTTCAACACCTCCGGGCTTGTGCTGCCGAAAAGTAAAATCAATGGTTCAGCAAAAAGCTGTACGCCTATTACGACAACGAGTGTTACGGCAACATTCATCACTAAACTGATTTTCACTACCTTTCGGGCACGGTCGATTTGTCCAGCCCCCATACACTGGCCTACCATTGCCGTTACTGCCTGTCCAATAGCCCAGCAGGGCATACCAGCAAAGGTGTTAATCTGCAACCCCACATTAGAGGCAGCAGATACGGCGGTGCCAAACTGATTGAGCATACCCGCCACAAGCAGATAGGCGGTGTTGACTACAACCATTTGGATTGCTGTGGGCAGACCGACTTTTACAATGGCGGCTAATTTATCCCATCGGAGCGTAAACTTTCTGTGATTTTCCATAGAGAAAAATATTTTGTGCCGCTTCAAATAGAATAGCGAAATCACAAAGGAAATCCCTTGCGCGGTGATTGTTGCGTAAGCTGCTCCCGCTGTTCCCATTCCAAAAGGGCCCACCAAAATAATGTCTAAAACAACATTGATAATGGTAGCAATTCCCACAAAATAGAGTGGAGATTTAGAATCCCCCAGTCCCTTTAATACAGAGCAGACCGCATTATATCCAAAGACGAATACAGTCCCACAGCAAATTATTTTCATATAGTCGCAAGCGTCTTGATATGCGTCTGCGGGAACGTTTAACATCTTGAAAAGTGGCTGATAGGTTGCCAAGCTAACAATCGTTACGAGCAAGGAAGATACCAGCGAGAGTAGAGCCAACATTTGAAATGACTCCGACTGTCCCTTTTTATCATTTGCTCCTTTGTATTGAGCAATCAATACGGCTCCGCCCATCGTCATACCAATACAAATCGAGTTGATAATGTAACAGAGTTTAGAAGCGTTACCAATGGCCGCAAGTCCTGTATCACCTACAATCTGTCCGACCACAAGCATATCTACCACATTGTAAAAAGATTGCAGTATATTTGCTAAAAGCAACGGGAAAGCGAAAATGGCCAGCTTTTTTGGCACACTTCCCGTCAACAAGCTATGTTCTTCTGTCATTTTGTTTCCCTCCAAAAAGAAAAGGGCACACAATATCGTGCGCCCTTTGCGTAATCATTCAAAAATGAGCATAACAAAAGGCCACAAACAAAACATTGTCTGTGGCCTAAACAGTCAATTATCTATCGTCAATCTCAAAAAAGGGTATAAAAACCAAAGACAGTACTATATCTGTCTTGGCCTTTCCGATTTAGAGATCAACTTTCCGAAAAGGCTCCGCACAATGTTTCGTAGTATAAACTTGTGTGGAGCCGAAATCAATGCAAAACTTCCCGAACAACATCGTACCAACCCTTTCTTTGTATTTTATTTATTATACTACTTTGATTGAGAGTTGTCAATTTGCAAGAGCGATTATAGACGAAAAAGCGAATTAAAGGAAGTATTTAAGCTAATACACTATGAATTGTGTAGACATATTCAAAAAGAAAGGTGAACTGTAAAAGAGCAAAATCACTGTCAAGGTCGGGCATAGCCTGTTCATTTTAACCTTGTACAGCAATCTTGCTTTTTGCTATATCTGCTTAAGAACACA
>CAKTAA010000175.1 GCA_934526185.1 uncultured Eubacteriales bacterium
TCTGCTGCTTACTCATGCCGATGCAGCGCATCATGCCAAAGAACTGTGTCCGCTGTGCCACGCTGGTGTTGATGCTGCTGGAGATCATGAGCACCCCAGCGGTTAGGACGAGTAGAAACATTCCCACTGCTGTCAGGAGGAGTGTCTGCCCCATTGCGCTGTCCATCAGGCCAGCAAGGGAAAAGCTGCCGTGTTTTTCTGCTAACCTTGTTTGTTCCATTTGAGCACCCATTTCTGCCATGCTGAAGATAGCCGTTACCATAAACACGGCAAAGATGATGCATAGCAGCGTCATTCGGTTTTGCCGCCGGTGGACCTTTGCGGAGATGGGGATTAAGCTTAAATAACTTCTCATTCCCGGCACCTCCCCCAATCGGTCACCACGCCGTCGGATACCTGTAAGATGCGGTCGGCGGTTTGGGCGATGCTTTGGCTGTGCGTAATCATCACAATGGTCTGTTCATACAGCCGGGAAGCTTCTTTTAGCAAGGCAATTACCTCGCTGGTGTTCTGCGTGTCCAGATTGCCGGTTGGCTCGTCGGCTAAGACCAGTGCTGGGCGGGCAATCAGTGCACGTCCAATTGCTACACGCTGTTGCTGGCCGCCAGAGAGCTGGCTGGGCAGATGGCAGCGGCGTTTCTGGAGGCCCAGCACGGTCAACAATTCCTCCAGATACTTTTTATTTGGTTTCTGGTAGTCAAGCAGCACCGGGAAGATGATGTTCTGCTCCACTGTTAACTCCGGGATCAGGTTGAAATTCTGAAAAATAAAACCGATATTCCGGCGGCGGAAAACGGTTAGATTACGCTCTTTCATCGAGAAAATATCTTTGCCGTCAATGATGACTTTTCCTGAAGTAGGGGTATCTAGTGCTCCGATCATGTTTAAGAGCGTACTCTTACCAGAACCAGATTCACCAACGACTGCGACGAATTCTCCTTTTGGAACGGAAAAGGTTGCCTGCTTCAGGGCATGAACGGTAGCTTCGCCTGTCCCGTATGTCTTGGAGATATTTTTTACTTCTAACAAGTCCATATCGTGTAACACCTCTTTCTGTTTTGTTATAGAAAGAGTAGCATACCAATCCTACTGCATGATGACAGGAATCCTACAATTTTGTAGGATTCAAAAAGTTGATTGTGAAGGTTGTCCCTATATTTAGCGCACTATTCACCTCGATAGTCCCTTTATGTTCCTCTATAATTGCTTTTGCCAGTGGCAACCCTAGCCCGATCCCTTGTTTGTCTTTTGAAAACCGGCTGCGGTAAAACCGTTTGAAAATATGGGGAAGATCTTCCGTATGAATACCGCTACCGTTATCCTGCACAACAATTTGGACAATAGAGGCAAACGAACGCCATGCAATGCGAATGGTAGCGCCTTCTTTTGTGTGGTCAAAAGCATTTTTCACGATGTTGCTAATTGCTTCTATCAGCCAATTCTGGTCACAGAAAAGCGTGACATCCTCCTTTCCAGAGAAGATAAACGTTTTTCTTTCCTGCTCAGCCTGATAAGCAAAGTGCCTCCCAATGTATCCCATCATATCCGAAACGTTTTGAAATGATTTTTCAAATACGATGGTGCCTGCATCCAATTTGGTGATCTTTAAAAGATTTTGTACAAGATTTTCAATCCGGGCCAATTCCTGCTCGGAGAGCGAAGTGAACTCCTTTAGTTCCGGAATGTCATGAACTTCTTCCTGCATCAGCCCGTTGTAAATGTTGAGTGCGGCTAACGGGGTTTTGAGTTGATGGGATATGTCGGAGATCGTATCCCTCATAAAGGTTTTGGCGTGGCTTTCGTTCTCAGCGTGGGCGTTTAAGATCGTTACAAGAGAGTTAACCTCATGGAATAGCCTGTATAGCTCTCCTTCATCATCACAGGCAATGCGGGCGTTCCGGTTTCCGGCAATATATTCTTGAATTTGGGAAATAGCGTCTTTCATGATTTTGCTTTGACCTTGGAAATACCAATACAATGTAGAAAGAATGGTGGACGCCATGAGAACGGCAGCCAGTACGATATAAAGCGCCGTGTTTTCTATCCCCATATAAACAGGGATAATAGAAACGGAGGTGAAAGCTGTGATCGTCAGCACGACACACAGGAAAAGATGTTTGATTTTTCGATTGACCAGTATGTTCATTCTATAAGGCACCTCAATCCGCTACATTCCATTTATACCCCATACGGCGGACCGTCACAATTTTTTGTGGATCGGCAGGGATATCTTCAATTTTTGTACGAAGGCGACGGATATAAACCGTTAGGGTGTTACTATCAATATATTTCTCGTTACAATCCCAAAGGTTGCTTAAGATCTGTTCCGGAGAAAGGACGATATTGGGGTTTTCCATAAACAAGCATAGCAGCTTATATTCGCTGGCTGTCAGATCAAGTGGGACGCCGTCCTTGGTGACTTCCTGCTTGAGAAGCTGGATCTGAATGCCGTTCGATTTCAATTCTGTGTCGGATTGGTTGAAGTTTTCGCTCCGGCGAAGCAGTGCGTTTACTCTGGAAAGGAATACGGCCAACTTGAACGGTTTGGTTATATAATCATCGCCGCCAATATCAAGCCCCATGATAATATCGACTTCTTCGTCGGCGGCGGTTAGAAACATGATCGGAACTTTGGAGGATTGCCGGATTTTTCTGCACAGGTCAAATCCGGAACCATCAGGAAGCGTGACATCCAAAATTACTAGATCATATTTGCCGTTTGCCCATAATTGTCCGGCTTCAACGCTTGTTCGGGCAATTGTCAGCGCATATCCTTGCCTCTTAATTGCAAAGGACAAACCGTTGATTAGACTCAAATCATCCTCTACAAAGAAAATGTGCTTCATCTGTTTTCACCATCCCTACGGCTGTTAGTATCAACCTTTATCAATCGCTTTTGTGAAATTTGGGCTATCGGCCACATCATTTGGATTTTTATGGCGCGGGGAAGACGCTAGAGGAATAATGGTAGTTTATCCGCCTAGGGGGGCGTATCATACTTTCTTCTTTCAGCGTTATGTAATCCATAGTGAAGCCTCTAAGCTTTATTGTAATTCGTTTTCTTGAATAGTACAAGATCGTGCAGGTTACAGCAAAGGGAAATAAAATCTTTATCATTCAGAAGATAAAGGCAAGGGTAGTATTTTGCGATGCTACCCTTGCCTTTACTTTTGTCCAACCAAGCGTTTCGATCCGTATTTCTCTATGAAGAGTGATATTAAAAAAGCATTTATATTGAGGCTTACAAAATTTAAACAGATACACTGTTACCATAATATAGGATGAGCATTCAGGCCTGCCCAGGGGGTTAACCCTAATGATATGTTCAACCACGTATATCAGCTGGAACAGCAGCCAGTTGATTTCCTATAGAGTCCGGCGCAGAATTACATACGATTGCGGTACAGCAATACAGGGTGGAGCGCGATGGAGTGGCGTTGTAAAGCCCGACAATGTTTCGGCAATATGGCGAGCTGACGTTCCAGGCCAACACCGATATTATAGATGCT
>CAKTAA010000176.1 GCA_934526185.1 uncultured Eubacteriales bacterium
CGGTTTTGAATCTGGAAGTGATGCTTCATAGAACGGAGGCTGTGCCACATAAACAGAACCGGCGTTATCAAACGGTATGGTCACGAATGGACAGCAACGGTTAAGAGCAGGGCGTTAAACGGTACAGGATGTCCGTATTGCTCCCATAATAAAATCTTAGTAGGATTCAATGACCTTGCCTCACAGCGCCCCCAAATCGCTTCTGAGTGGTCTGAGAGAAATTACCCACTAAAGCCTGATATGGTTACGGTCTTTGCAAATCGGAAGGTATGGTGGCGGTGCAGCAAAGGTCACGAATGGAACACGCTTATTTCCACTCGTTCAGGTGGAAGCGGGTGTCCTTATTGCAGCGGTCAACTTCTGCTGAAAGGATTTAATGATTTCGCTACGACACACCCTCAGCTTGCACAGGAAAGTCGATAAGGCTTGCCCTGTTCAATATTGTGCAGGGTACAATCGGCATGATTATGACTGCCGCAGGTTTGGTCCTATATCGGCGAGCTGCTCTTTAATATGCTCGTTTTGGTTGGCTCGGTGCGAATGTCTGACCGGATAATCCGTGAAATGATGGGACTGTAAAAAGTTACGGGCAAAATCCCCTGAGTTTTCAGCGTAAGCTTGTTTTTTCAAAGAAGGGTGGTATACTACTAATGAAAAGTTAGGAGAAAATGACTGTAAGTTTCCAGAGAAAGGAGAATGCCAATGCAAATGATTATCCGGCGTGACCATTCCTTGCAGCAGTTAATAGATAAAAAAGAGAATGGCCTGGTAAAGGTAATTACTGGTATCAGGCGATGCGGCAAGAGCTTTTTGCTGTTCAATCTATTCTACGATTATCTGCTTGAAAGCGGTGTAAAAGAGGAACAAATCATTTCGATTGCCCTTGATGACGATACTTTCGTGCAGTACCGTGAACCAGAGGCTCTTTCTAAGTATATCCGTTCTAAAATCGCAGACAAGGAAATGTATTATGTTCTTATTGATGAGGTGCAATACGCCATTACAAAGGAGGAGTTGAAAAATCCGGAAAACATCCGGCTGTATAATGTTTTGAACGGCTTATTGCGGCTTCGGAATGTAGATATTTATGTGACGGGCAGTAACTCTAAAATGCTGACAAAGGATGTATTGACTGCTTTTCGTGGCAGGGGCGATGAGATTCGGGTATATCCGATTTCTTTTCAGGAGTACTATTCCTTTGCAGGCGGAGACAAATCAGACGCCTATGAGGAGTATGCTTTATATGGAGGAATGCCTCTTGTCCTGAACAAAAAAAGCGAGGCGGAAAAGATGTCCTATCTGCAAACGCTGTTTACAGAAGTTTATTTCAAGGATATTATGGAGCGATATGATATTGGACTGCCGGATGTGTTAGCTGAATTAACGGATGCTTTATGCTCCTCGGTAGGCTCGCTGACCAATGTGAACAAGATTAAAAATACCCTGCAAACAGTCAAGAATATTCAGGTTTCTAACACTACACTGTCAAATTACCTGGAGTATTTGTCCGAGTCATTTTTGTTCAGCAATGCCAAGAGATATGATGTCAAGGGTAAAAAGTATTTCGAGTATCCGTCAAAATACTACTGTACGGATATAGGGCTTAGAAATGCCCGCCTGAATTTCAGGCAGCAGGAAGAAACACATATTATGGAGAACATCATATATAACGAGCTCTTATGTCGTGGCTACTCGGTTGATGTGGGCGTAGTAGAGATTACAGAAACAAGTGCAGGCAAAAAGACCAAAAAGCAATGTGAAATCGACTTCATATTAAATCAAGGTGCGAAAAAATATTATATCCAATCTGCGCTTAGCGTCAGCGAGCAAAGCAAACTTGAAACTGAACTCAGACCGCTGAAAAATACGAAAGATTTTTTCAAGAAAATCCTTATAAGTAAAACTTCAATGAAGCCATGGACAGATGAGGATGGAATTCTTCGTCTGGGGCTATACGAGTTCCTGCTGAATGAGAATTCACTGGAACTATAAACTGGATAGAGTTAGGAAATCGTCATCTGAAAAGGATGGCGATTTTTTTATGCTCACAGGAGAACCAAATGAAACGAATATACAACAAATTCAAGGGCTATCCCCTTGAGGACTGCGACATCTGCGGCGAGAAGCTGAACGAAGTTGCCCACACTTTTGAGTGGCTTCCGGAGTAGGAATCAGTACAATAGATATTTTGTGCAGAATTTGTGCAATAGTTTGTTGCACAAATTCATTGCCGGAATATCAAGCGCTTCAACAAGATCTGCTCTCGCGGCGTCAGGATTAGCAGCGATAGCTTTATATACAAGTAATTCCAGTTTATTGAGGTTATCAAAATTTACTTTTCCATCACTGCCATTTACTTCGCCATTTCGTATCGTCGCATTGAGCATAAAGACATTATAAATTATATTGCTGCATTTATTATCTCGTTTCATATCATAACATTAAGTGGTGAAACTAATGAAAAACAATAGAGCTTGATTCATATTTCAAAAGCTACACGCCGTGTGCCTTGAAGGTGCGAATGTCTGACCGGGTTATCCTGCGGTTGTATTTTACGAAGAATAAGGATATAATAATTACAGCAATATTGGAAGGAGCGAATGTTATGCCAAATATTAAACCGGTGTCTGATTTAAGGAACTATACGGAGGTATTGCGGGATATTGCAGTAGGAGAGCCTGTATTCCTGACAAAAAACGGCAGAGGCAGATATGTCATTGTTGATATGGAGGAGTACGAAAAAACAAAGGCTGTGATTAAGCTGATGGGAGAACTGTCCAGAGGCGAAAAATCCGCACAGGAAAAAGGCTGGACAGCTATTGCGGATGTAGAAAAGCTGCTTGGTGTTGCAAATGACTGAAATAAAATTTTCGCTGGAAGCAATTTCTGATTTACAGCAGACCAAACAGTATATTACAAATGAACTTTGTAATGAGCAGGCGGCTGTAAATACGATTGCTAAAATCACAAAAAGAATCCGTATGCTTGCCGATTTTCCGGCGAGCGGCGCTCCGCTTTTCTCTATCGTAGGCTTTGAAACAGATTACCGCTTTCTGGCCTGCGGAAAATATACAGCGCTTTACCGGATTGAGGATCAGACAGTCCATATTATCCGTGTGCTTTACGGACGGAGAAGCTTTATGCAAATCCTGTTCGGGGAGCCGGACGACAACTAAATACTGCTTGGTAAAGCAACAAAATAATAAAGTGTTCAACGAATAAGTGGTTTCTTGAGTGAGGATAAAAGCTTCTACACCATTTACACCAATTTATACTCCAATCCACCGAAAAACAGCACGAATTTATAGGGATATAACGATTCAGGAAGAAACCCCGTTTAGACCTTTTATGAGATATGAGTAGGTTTAGGAGAGATTGAAAAGATGGTTGCTTTCGTCCCGACGATGAAACATATTGGCGGGGGAAGCGGTAAAAAGTCAGAGAAACAGACGGTGGCGACGGATGCGACAGAAGAAAAAGAAGTCATAGATTTTTC
>CAKTAA010000177.1 GCA_934526185.1 uncultured Eubacteriales bacterium
AGGCAATACAGTTCCGAAACCAAAAGTGAATAGTTCCCCGTGGTTAATAAGTTACCTCTCAGCATCACTTTTAAGGTACTGAGAGGTATTCCTTTTTAAGTATAACATTGGAAAAGTTGATTATCAGCGGCACAGTAGCAACCTTAACGACAGCCGCAACCGTGGAGATCAACAGGAGCCGGTTGTAGACGTCTTTCATGCTTTCTTCCGTTGTTGCTGCAAAAGCGTTCTTGTTTTTCCCCTTTCACCCCCTTGACTTAATACCATTGGACTTTCTGCCTGTAAAGGCTGAAATATCTATATAAAAAAGTGCCGGCATCGGTACGCCCATAAAGGCAAACCCGTACTGTCGGCACTGAATTGCAAACTTAACAGCATGTGCAATGTGGAACTGTACCACGATGCTTCCCAAAGGGAATACGCACAAAAATCAATTACGCAGTAATTATACCGCCATATATTGTGGTTGTTGAGTGCTTGCAATCTATATATAGATATTTCGCTGTTGCTGTAATATTATTCTAACGATTCCATGACGGAAATTACCGTATCGCAGGTATCTTCAAAGGGAATATCGGAAGCATAATCAAACTCCTTCTGGTATCTGCTCCATTGTTCCTGCATCACTGCACTGTTCTTTACCTGGTCCATAATTTGTTTGTATCCTTTGACTGTTTCTGCAGAACCTCTTTTCTTGCAGGTGGCAGCAAGTGCTTCTTTCAAGGACGGCAAATCAATGTTCTGAGATTGCAGCTTCATCAGTACATAGATGTCATAGTAATCTCTCGGGCGGGTATTCTGATCCGAACGGGAAATTACTGTTTCCAATTTTTCTGCCAAAATGGTTTCAAGGTTGTATGCTAAAATGGAAATGCTGCGATCTTCAAGTAAAAGCTTAAAACTATATTCTATTTCCTTTGGTGTTATCTTATCGCCGGTGGTAACATCCAGCTTCAGCGGAACTGCCATGGGAGGATAATCTGCGGTCAGCGCCACGCGATAACCGGAATATTCGTCGTTCTCACGAATCTCCCCGATTTGGCGAAGAGTAAAAGTGACTTCATCATTTAACTCTATGCCGCAGATTTCCTGAAACATTTTCTGAATGATTTCCTCATTTACAGGATAACCTTTCAATGTTACATCCATATCCATAGTCGCTCTTGTATCCAGACCAACCATTGCTGCGATCAGGAATCCGCCTTTTAGGATGAAGTTGTCCCGATATTTAGAAACGGAAATACGCTCCAGCAGACGCTCCAGCATATAGTTTTGCAGAACGAGCTGTGCGGAGATATTCTTTTGCTTTGCCATATTTTTGATGATGGCCTTTAATTGCATGGCATTTTTCATAGCAGGACCTCAAAATAGGAACGGACTTTATCACTGACTCGAAAGAGTTTGGAATAATCGGACAGCAATGCGACATTTTTATCGGAAAGCTTTGAGTATTCCTTAAACGCCTGTGTGATGAGCTGGATGTCAATTTGATTACTCTTTTTCAAAATGTCGCATAAGGTACGCTCTCTGTTATATACCCGGACCGTATTGTGAGCCGGAGTTTCTGTCTCTGTTAATCCTACTTCGTATAAACGGTCAATAACCTGGCAGCACCGGATATTTTTTTTCTTTACGCCTGTTAAATTGTATGTCGACGGAAATGTCATGCAAAACTTATTTGGCGTTCGGTCCGTCATATTCCATAGGAACAGAGCCGTATCACAGGAAAAAATCCCTCGCTTAAACCGATTCTGAACCGCAAACAGTTCATCATCCCAAATCTCCGGCAGGACATACACACCGCGCCCGGAACGCTCTAATTTTCCGGTATCTGTCAGGTATTTTAGGTTGCCTCTCGAAATCCCTGCTTCGGTAACCATAGCAGTAGTGATGGTGCCGTTGTTTTCTTGAGCCATTTGTAAAATCATTTCAGTCTTCTTCATAGAAAAGGCACCTCCCAGCTTTATTGACTTTCTTGCTTATTATATTACTCAAATTAAGCATAAAAGTCAATACGTCCGATAAAATTTCGGATAAAGTTCAAAAGATGCCTTTTTCATTATTTGATTGTTTCATCGTTAAATTCGCCAAGCTCCTCATATCCTAAGAAACAGTCTGAGGATAGAGCGGCATCAAAGTATTCGCTGCCCAAAGAAACCTGCTGTGTCTTTGTGAAGTAAAAGCGGTAACAGAATCCGATTTTTACCTTGGAGTGCTTTCCAAGCAGAAGTGAAGTCTCATTGCCGTCCTTGTCTATGATTTTGATTTTACGATATTTCCTGAGCGGTTTAGGCGTAATCGCTACGCAGGTGCCTTCCACAACTTCATATTCTTCTCCTGCAATGACACGGTAGATGTTGAATGCCTTTCCAAAACTGAAAACACAAATAAGAAGGCTGAGAAATAGCATCATCCTGTCTTTCAAAAAAAGAAACATGGCTACTCCGACCAGCAGGCAGACAATGCCGATAATGCAGGTAAAAAGTAATTTTCGCCGCAGAGGGGAGGGAGAGTTTTTTACTTTATCCATAGCCTACATCCTCTCAAATATAATTTGACGGCGCAGATACAGATTCGCAACAGAAGTCAGCACCGGACGGCACTGCGGCGGAAAACGAACGCTGTGAGCAATGTTTTCGCTGGTCGTATATTCATCATGATAGAGAAGATCTATCAGCTCGTCCTCCGTTTCAAATTCATAGGTGTTCAGATTGGAACATTTAATCATCTCCGCGGTAGATAAAATTGCCTGATTAGCCAGTGCCATGACCTTTTGTTCCTCGCTGCTGCGTTTATCTTTTCCGAAGATCTTTTTCGTAACCGAATATGGCAATCCTTCGAATACAGTTAAACGGATAAAAGATATAAAACGCAGTATTGGATTTTCTGAAATCGGAATAATATACAGGTCTGAAAGAAGATCATATAAACAGTCAGCTCCGGTTTCACCGCTGCCCTCAGCGATAAGACCGCGCATGTTAAGCCGGTTCATACATTCTTCCAAAGGACGATGCGACATATATCCGGTTTCCTGCACCCTCATTTCATAGAGGGATTGGACTTCATCTTCTGAGAGGATCCGCCAGTTCAGGGTAGACCAAAGGATCATTTCCTGGATGTCTAAAATGTACTCTTTGTTTTTCAGGATGACTGTTGTGGTCAAGCTTTTTTGTAACACTTGTGGCTAAAAAATATCGCTTGGCAACTATGCTGCCATTCGAGCCTCGTATGGTGTGCGATAGCCGTTGAAGCTGTGAGGGCGTACATGATTATAGTCAACGTATGCAAATTCTTCTAC
>CAKTAA010000178.1 GCA_934526185.1 uncultured Eubacteriales bacterium
TTCTATCGGTCTGCTTGGCAACGGTGCGGCGATTCTGCTCATTGTAATCGGCTTAATCAACTTTGTGAATGTTATGCTTACCGGCGTTATTGCAAGGAAAAATGAATTTGCCATCATGGAAAGTATCGGGACTACCAAAAAGCAGATCAGAAAGATTTTGACATTCGAAGGAGGATTTTATGCGCTTATTTCAACAATACTGATTATGACTTTGGGTAATGCTTTCCTTTTGCTGGTAGCAGACGCAGTGCCGAGCATTGCAGATTATGCAAGGTTTGAGTACCCTGTGGCGCTCGTTGTTGGTCTTATCATTGCCATTTTTGTAATATGCCTTACTGTTCCATCTCTGGTTTATCGGTTTATTTCAAAGGAGACAGTGATAGAACGGTTGCACGATTTTGAAAACTAATAAGATTTGCGGGGCGGGCGCAGCACTGCTGCGTCTGCTCCTGTAATTCTACATACTGAGGAAAGGTGGTGTGCTTTGCGGTTATGGCAAATATCTTTTTACTGGAAGATGATAAAATTTTGAGCAAAGGGATTTCGATTGCTCTTGAAAAGGACAAGCATACCGTTACAGCAGTTTATGGCTATATGGAAGCCTTGAAGAAATATCAAAAGCAAAGGTATGATCTGTTTCTGCTTGACATCAACCTGCCTGATGGCAGTGGAATGGAGCTTTGTAAAAAAATAAGGGAGACTTCTGACATCCCAATCCTGTTTCTGACTGCTAATGATACAGAGCAGGATATGTTGGAGGGTTTCGGTGTTGGCTGTGATGACTATATTCCTAAGCCCTTTTCGATTGAAGTTTTGCGGAAAAAAGTACAAGCTGTCTTAAAGCGGACAGGCGGCGGAAAATCCCGTATTCGATATAGAGATTTAGAAGTGGATACAGATAAATGCCTTGTTATGCTGAACGGAGAAGAAGTACGCCTTACCTCGACGGAGTACAAATTGCTTTGCTATTTGATAGAAAATAAAGGCAGGATTGTGACCAAAGCTATGCTTTTGGAACAACTTTGGGATATAGACGGGAACTTTGTTGATGAGAATACGGTGCGTGTGAACATTAAGCGGTTGCGGCAGAAACTAAACGATGATAAGCAGGAATACATTGTGACGGTTTTTGGTATGGGCTATACCTTTGGAGAATGATGATGAAGCATTTTAGAGTTTATCGAAAACTGATTTTGATTGCAGGTACTGTCATAGCGGCGATATCTGCTGGCGCTGTGCTTTTTATGGAAAGCACTTCTGCCCTTATGTTTCTTATCATTTGTGCCTTTGCCATTTTATGCGGCTTATTGTTTTTGCTTGACTTCCTGCATAACCGTTATCACGATGATCTGTTAGAGCAGATTACGCTGCTGATAGAGGCTTTGGTAGAACAGCAGGAACGGATTGTTTTTCCTGAAAATGAGGACACGCTGACTGCCCGTTTACAACACCAGCTTTTGAAGCTCCGTAACATTTTAACAGCGCAAAATCAGATGTTGGCACAGGAAAAGGAGCAAATCAAGACGCTGATCTCCGATATTTCCCACCAAATCAAGACACCCGTGGCGGCGGCAAATACCTTTGCACAGCTACTGGATGACAAAGAATTGTCCGATGAAGAACGCAGCGAATATATTGCCACTTTGCAGACTTCTCTTGAAAAGCTGACCTTTTTGACAAACAGCCTGATTAAAATGTCCCGTTTGGAAAGCGGCATTATCAGCCTGAAGCCTGAAAAAAAACAGCTTGAATGATATTGTCCTGCAAGCGGTAAAAACCGTCTATGCAAAGGCGAAAGAGAAAAACATAACGATTACATTTGACTGCGAACGGCAATTTGAGGCACTGCTTGATTATAACTGGACAGCAGAAGCTATTACCAATGTTCTTGACAACGCTGTGAAATATACTCCAAGCGGTGGGATTGTTGGATTAGAGATTACAGAATACCCGTCCTATCTGCGGCTTGATATTTCCGATAATGGTATCGTAATACCCGAAGAAGAACAGGCAAAGATTTTCGGACGGTTTTACCGTGGAAAGCAGTCAGCAGGAATTGACGGCGTGGGGATCGGACTGTATCTTACCCGTGATATTATCAATAAGCAAAAAGGATACATCAAAGTTGCTTCTGATGAAAATGGAAGTATTTTTTCGCTGTTTTTGAAAAAAGATTAGAACAGAAAGATTGTTTGTCCATATTTGCAAGGAAGTTGGTATCTCTAAAACGAAACTATATCTTATGAAAAATACGGTGCTGCCCGCTTGGGTAACACCGTATATTTTTGCTTTTATTGATTTTTATATTTATCCATTTCAACTAACATCTTATAGAGGTGTTCCTGCTCAGATTTGCTTTTTGCTGCGACCAGCTCGTAACATTTCATAGGATAGCTGTCGGTGCTGCTTTCGCCTATCTTCTCAAAAAGCTGAGCAAGCGAGACATTCATAGCTGAAGCAATCTTTTCAATGCTTTCAAGAGTAGCGTTCTTTTCCCCTCGTTCCACTTGCCCGATATAAGTAGGGTGGCAACCGGATAACTCAGCAAGCTTCTCTTGGCTCAATCCCTTATCAATTCTATAATTGCGGACACGCTGTCCGATTATTTTTGCAATTTCACTCATAGTTCCAGCCTCCATTCATAGTCTATAAATATTGTTTCCGTAGTTCCACAGACTATTGATATTTATTGTTGACTTTGATATACTATAAGTATTATAATTAGATTTTTTGTGCTTTTAGGCTTTGGACTGGCTGGTGATCTGTAATGAGGGGAAAAACGGCTTGCTTTACCGGACATAGAAAAATACCGCCGGAGAGCATACCGGAACTCTCTCAGCGGTTAAAAAACACCTTGCTTCGACTGATAGAAGAAGGATATATGTACTTTGGCGCAGGCGGAGCATTGGGCTTTGATACGCTGGCTGCTCAATGCGTTTTATCCTTGAGAAAGCGATATTCACATATCAAGCTGATTTTAGTCCTTCCGTGTACCACACAGACAAAAGGCTGGAGCAAAGATGATATAGCGGTTTATGAGGAGATCAAAAGTCAGGCGGATAAGGTAGTATATACTTCTCACGACTATTTTCGGGGCTGTATGTTCAAAAGAAACCGCCATTTGGTAAATGGCAGCAGTGTCTGCATAGCCTATTTAACACAGGAGAAAGGCGGGACTGCATATACGGTAAATTATGCTCGGCAAAACAATGTGCAAGTGATAAACTTAGCTGCTCAATAGATGTGAAGAATGGGAAGATTGAAAAAAG
>CAKTAA010000179.1 GCA_934526185.1 uncultured Eubacteriales bacterium
GGTAAGGCGCGTTTCACAAGATCTAATAATACGATGCTATCTTTTCCTCCGGAAAAAGCCACATGGAAACAATCGATGTTTTTGTTTTTATAACGCTTGTAATAGTGGTAAATTTTTTTTAAGGTGACTTGCTCAACGGCGGAGAGAAGATCGCGATTCTTTTTTAGCATACTTTCCATGTCCATGGGCAGCAGGGTGGTACCCAGCGGCACAACGGGAATGGACTTCTCTTTCCCGCCTTCGCGGGTTTCCTGCATATTAACGATGACCTCCGGCCTTTCACATAAGGAGCCTCCTTTCACCCTGAAAATAATGGCTCCCCTATAATAATAGGTACCCGCTTCCGCCCACATATAAGGGATTTCATTTTGATTTTGATAGCGCCATTTGGAGTTTATTCCAAGAATATCCAGTTCCTGGGCATAAACCGGGCGTGGTTCTTTAGAAAACAAGGGGGTGCTGTCGTTAAGAAGAATGCCGCCCGTTTCAACGTCGTATGTATATGCGTACAGTTTAGCCAACCTCCCTATTATATAAGTGCCTGCGCTTTCCCTATTACTTGGCGGACAACCGGCCCTCGCCTGGCAAGAAAGCCGCTATTCACTAAGAAATCGCCGACGCTTTTTTCTGTTAACGCTACATTTGCATAAGCGACAACTTTGGCCAATGCTGCAGCATAGTTTGTAAATTCCAGTGTCTTTGGCATAATTGCGCCAGCATGTTTGTTGTTCACACACTGGCACATAAAGCGGTATTGACGGCTGTATCTACGGCAAAAGCTTTCCAAAAGATACAGATTCCAGTCAAAGCCGTCTATCACGGGAAATGAAATGAAGCTGTTTACCGACCTGAGCGAAACGATACCGTCGCCGACGAACAAGGCCAGCGCGCTGTCAACCGCAGCGATATCAAAATTTATATGACTATCACTTAAAAAGATCTGCTCATCGCTCCGAATCATATGGTTATAGGCTATAGAGAGCGCCAGACCACTTTTAAAGCCCGTCAACTTGGCTTCGTAATCATTCAATTCCTCAAGAGTCACCGTATCCCGTCCCGCGCAAAACTGTTTTATCAGATTAGCGGCAGTGACGTTCTGGTCTTTCAGCGAAAGAATGTTTCCGTTTTTGTTATACTTGTCTTTCAGATATATCGTAAACACGGCGTCTCTGACCGCATATAAGGAAACATCCGGATTCCGCTCCTCATTTCTAGACAAATCCAGGTTGGTAAACGAAACATAGCCCTGTTTCGCTATTTTTTCTTCCACCAACCGAAGACACTGGGTCACCTCTTCCTTGTCAAAACACATCTCTTCCACCTGCGCATATTCTCCTTGGCTGGACCAGACAAACCGCTCGCTTTGAATAAATGCATTCTGAATTTTATCATATGGAACATATGGAAGAAGCTCTGCCGTTTGCTTGACGGTTGAGAGTGAACGCCCTTGGCAGCAGCGGCATATTTCGCTTTCTATATCAATACCTGTTTCCGTGGAAAAACACTGCTTTGTATAGCACAGCGATGGGAAAAGCTCTTCCAAAAGCACACGCAACAGCTCCGGAGAGAAAATATGCGCCTCTGTAAAGAACTCGTTATGGAGTCGAAAAAACATATCATAATAAAACAAACGAATTCCAGAACTGATTTTTTTATTGACCATATTCTTAAGCGCTTCTTTATAAGCACCGGTAATCACATAAATTTTATCATTATAAAGGATGCCTGCTGTTGACAAAAGCGCTTCCATATCCATACTATCCGATAATTCCAGATGGGTTTTCTCGTAATAGAATCGTTTGAAGCTGTTTTGATGTACAATGGATTTGTAGCGGATGCCGTTGGGGAAATATTCATGAATGATCGTCATGGTATCCTGCAACAGAGCGGCATCTATTAACGGCATTGATGTGTTCATAGTCATCCTCCACGCTTTATGTCGGGATTATGAAGGTTTAATTGCTTCCTTATCGGACGACAACCACGCATCGATTTCACTAATTCTGAACTTCCAAAGACGTCCCATTTTTGTCGCAGGCATATTCCGTTTTTCTATCCAATTGAGAACAGTATCGCGGCTGACCCCGAGATATTCCGTTATTTCTCGCATAGAATACCAGCGTTCGATAGAAGATTCCATCCGGTTTTCCTCACTTCCGCATAATCCAAAATAATGTTGAATATATCATACCACTAGACCAGAAGAAATACAATGATTTTTGCTGATTTATGATGAACTATAGGGTATCACATATAAAAAACTAATCATTAAAGTTTTATAAGCTGTATATAAGGACTTGAAATCATATAGTATTGGGTGAACTCAATAAAACATAAAATAAAGATCACGCCTGATATAAATATCTGGTGCAACCTTTTATACATCAAGCCAACTCTGGGAAAATACAAGATCAAGGCACTCAGCTCCCCGGTATTGCAGCAGTTTATCAACAACATGGCAAAGCAGAATTTCAGCCGGAACACCCTGTCGGTAGTCAAAGGCATCCTGTCCAAGAGCTTCAAATATGCCGTGCTGCAGGAAATGATCCGGTATTCGCCCATGGGCAACGTATCTCTGCCCGGCCCGCGGAACGAGAAACTCAAGCCCAGGACGGCGCCCCACGTCTACATTCCTCCCGAAAAAATCACGGCGATTTTCGAGCGGTTCCGGAGGGAACCTCCACCCACATTCCCATGATGTTCGGCTATAAGTGCGGTATGCGACTGGGCGAGGCCTTTGCTGTCACCTGGGAGGACGTCCTGTTTGAGAGAAATCAAGTGAAGGTGACCAAGCAGATTCAATATAGCCATTATAGGTGACGATGAAATACTACCTGCATCTCACGGAACGCATGAACAATGAGGGAGCCGCCATCATCAACAGCTTGTTCCAGGATGAAACAGAGGAAACGGAATAACGCGAGAGTATGCATAGTAGTCGTTGCTAGATTTGTATTTCAACTGATGATTTTCTTACCAAAAGCCGGTACACAAACGGTACACAAAGCCCATTTTGAGGTGAAAAAGAAGGCTTCCGGAGCAATTGCTTCGGAAGCCTTCTTTCAGAAAAACCCTAGTATTTAAGCGCCTTCGCGGCTTATTTGAAGCTCTCCTGCACCGCCACGGCACACGCCACGGTAGCACCCACCATGGGGTTGTTGCCCATGCCGATGAGGCCCATCATCTCCACGTGGGCGGGCACGGAGGAGGAGCCCG
>CAKTAA010000180.1 GCA_934526185.1 uncultured Eubacteriales bacterium
TCATCACGCAGTATTTTTCCAAAGGCTCTCTGATTACTGTTGACGGTCGTCTGGAAAGCCGAAAATACACCGATAAAGACGGCAACAACCGTGTGGCTATTGAGATCATTGCCGACAATGTATATTTCGGAGAGAGTAAGAGCGACGGCCAGCGTTCCGCCGAACCGGCCGGGAATGGCGGAGATTTTGTCCCTGACTTTTCTGCCGTGGAAACGGACGATGACGATGACGATCTCCCTTTTGACGCCTTCCCCCCATTCCCCGGATAAACCGAACCGGAATCAGTATGCGGGCACCTCGCCCGCATACTGACACGCCGGTTTTGTAAACAACTGATTTTATTACCGATCATGGAGGAAACATTATTTATGAGAAATCGATACCAAACAGAACGCGACCTGCCGCTGGCGGAAAAATGGCTGGACAGCTATTTGCTGACACGAAAGAATCCGGTTTCCGACCGGTTGCTGCATACCACCCGTCTGACAGACCTGATATACAGCAGTTTTGACAAACAACAGCCGGTCCGCCGGTTTCCTCAGAATGAAAGCATCCCGAACATGGAAAGTCTGGCAAAAGATTTATTTGCCGCACTCTATTCGCCGGTTCTCCGCCGCAAGGAAGAGGATTCGGTAAAACCGAGGGAGCGCATCTTAAATAAGCCTTTATTTGAACGGATTATCGGGAACGACAATTTTGATAACCTGAAGGGCTTTTGCGAGGATAAGGAGCTGCCGTCCTACGACGCAGTTTCCGCATTCTGTGAAGCCTTTGCCGGCAATCTGTCGGCAGCCGATATTCCGGATCTGCACTACCTGGAAATTATCGAACAGCTAAAGGAACAGGCTGAGAAAGCCATACAAGCAATACACGATATCCGGAAAAAACAGCTTCCGGTATCTTCTAAGCGGCTGCTGTTCCTGTATAACCGGGTAGATCGGAAGCTGTCGCAGATCGACTGCCTTATGCAGAAAATCCGAAAAGCCGCTGTCCGCTGGGCCGAAGCATTGTCGCCGGTCATCGACAACGCCTTAAAAGCTTCTGTGAATCGAGCACTACAGACACACACTATTATGGAAGCCTGGGGCGACGGCAGCACAGAAATGCGGAATACACCCATGAATCGTACGCTGCTGGCGTACGTGAAAAAGAGCAAGGACTTGCGGGAGATCGCCCGGCTGCTGGGTAGATACCGGGAAATGATTGCCGATAAACGAAAAAACAGCTTCTCATATGGCCGAGGCGAAAAATACGATTTAATCGAAGGAAACGACATCACAAACTGCCTGGCTTCGGAGCTGGCCCTGCTGGGAACAGCAGAGACAGAAATTCTGTTTATGCGGCGATATGAGCAAAAGCGGCTGATGCAGTATCGCAAACGCACAGCTATCGTCAAGGGTCGGGGTGATATGATTGTCCTGATCGACGAAAGCGGTAGCACTCGCAGCGTAGCCGCATGGGCGAAAGCACTGGCTTTGGCACTTCTGGATATTGCTTCAAAAGACCGGCGGAAGTTTGCATTAGTACACTTTGCGTCGGCAGACAGGATCAAAACAGACCTGTTTGAACCGGAACAGTACAAACCAGAGGATGTGATAAAAGCAGCAGAACAGTTTTTCGGAGGCGGAACAAACTTTGAAGCTCCGCTGAAAGAAGCGCTCCGGCTGATGGAAAACGGTTATGAAAACGCCGACATCACCATTATCACAGACGGCGAATGCGCCCTGCCTGAAGCTTTTACCAAAGAGTTTCTCAGGGAAAAAGCCACATACCAGGCGACCGTGACCGGGATTCTTCTGGATAAGGGCGGTCCCTGCGGCAAGTCGCTGGAACCCTTCTGCGACAAAATTTTTCATTCCAAGGAACTGGCCGAGGATGAAATCGCCATACAAATCCTAAACAGCAAAATTTTATAAACGAAAATTCACAAAAGGAGTCGAATGAAGTATGGATAAAAAAGAATGGATAGAATTGGCCGAAAAAGCAATGAAACATACAAGATCCTACCGCGAAAATCAGGAGTGCGGTATAGCTGACAGTGAAAATTTCCAAGTGGCATATATTTTGACAAATGGAGATACACCACAGGATGCGGTCGCCTACGCGGCGCATGAGGATGAAATTATCTTTTTCAGTTCGTTAACTGATGACGAAAACGCTTTTGAAGGCTATGAGGTTCTGTTTTGGCTTGGAGACGATTTGTTTGAATGGCTGGTGAAATGTCACTGGAACTTCATTGCTATGTATGGCAGGATCTTGAAAGCAACCGAGATGATTATAAAATACAAGACGGCATACAGCTGTATTTAGATTACTGCAAACATAACGGCATCACGCAAGAGCAGCTTGCAAGAGAAACCGGCTACGACGGTATTGACATCATGACCTTTTACGACGAACAGACTGTCAAAGCAATAAAAGGGATTTCTCAGGATGAGCAGTTGAAAGAAAGCAAATAATCGTTTTTCAGAACACATCTGAGAATAACTGGGAGGTCTCCGGAATACCGGAGCCTCCCTCTTTTTTTATCACGAAAGGGACACTTATGATCGTATTTAATAAGCCTTCTCCATTTTTATTTCGTTATTACAGGAGCTTAGTTCCTTATATACCTTTCTGATGATGACCGCTGCAATGATAAAGGTCAATATATCGGCCGCAGGAAACGAGACCAGAATACCGTCCAGTCCCAAACATTGTCATACACAAGGGAAGGGTGATTTTGTGCCTTTGTTGACAATAGCTAAGATAGCTAACATATCAAATCAATCGTCAAAAAATAAAGAGAAGAGCGCAGTTTTCCTTTTAAACCGCGCTCTTTATTTTAGTGCTGACAGTGTTTTTCAATTTTTCAGTGCTGTGATCGGAACCACGAATACACCGTCTTCCCGCTGGTAGGCTGCATTTGAGAGACCACAAATGACACACATTACAGATGGCGGCGTACCGCCGACTTCGTCAATCGATCTTTTAATTCCAAGCAGATTTTTGGCTGCCTCATCAATCTGATTTGCTCCCAGTTTAATTTCAAATGCACACCAGTTCCCGTTGTCGAGCTCTATCACTGCATCGATTTCCTTATTGTTATAGTCTTGATAATGATACAGGTGGGCGCCAAAGGATTCCGCATAGATTTTCAGGTCTCTTTCACACAGTGCTTCAAACAAAAAGCCCAGTGTCTGCAAATCATTCAGCAG
>CAKTAA010000181.1 GCA_934526185.1 uncultured Eubacteriales bacterium
GAGGACTTTTCAGGGAGCTGAGCAGACGGCTTTGTAAAAGATACTTCATTGCCTGAGAAATGTGCAGAACAGATCCGGTAAGTGAACAGTCTGTGCTATTCAGCCGCTTTGTTTTCTCCTGATGTGTTTTTCCTTTGGGATGTACAGAAAATATAAAATTATGATGAATTCACGAAAGGTACAGCGCGTGGACGAAGAGATATTGAGATTGGATGTGTTTCTGCACAGACGCGGTTTTGCGGAGAGCAGGCAGAAAGCCAGACAAATGATACTGAACGGAAATGTATATATTGACGGCGTTTGTGTGTGCAAGCCGTCTGCAGCAATTCGCAGCGAAAATCTGGTGGAAATCAGGGGAGACGTGATGCCTTATGTCGGCCGCGGCGGTCTGAAGCTTGAAGCCGCACTGCGGCAGTTTGGCATAAATGTGCAGAACCTGCTCTGTGTGGACATTGGGGCATCTACCGGCGGCTTTACGGATTGCCTTTTGCAGCACGGCGCCGGAAAAGTTTATGCGGTAGATTCCGGAACAAATCAACTTGCGGATAAGCTGCGACGCGATCCCCGTGTCGTATGCATGGAGAATCTTCATGTTAAAAACCTGGAGGCAGCCGCAGTTGGCGGACAGGTGGATTTGATAACAGCGGATGTATCGTTCATATCGCTGACGCATGTTTTTCCGGCTGTATCAAGGATTATAAACCCCTGTGCAGAGAACGGCGGAAAATTTATCGCACTGATAAAGCCACAGTTTGAGGCCGGTCGTGCGGCTCTGAGTAAAAAGGGAATTGTTCGCGATACCAAAACGCATTTGAGGGTGATTCTGGCATTGGCGGAGGGGGCGAAAAGTCAGGGATTATGCCTGAAAAATATCATGCCTTCTCCTGTTTTGGGCGGAGACGGCAACCGCGAATATTTATCGCTGTTTCTGCCGGACAAAAAAGCCGGTGCGGAAAGCCTGACGGAAAATGAGATTTATCGGAAGTGCTTTGAGGAGAACGAACTGTCAAAGTCGCTTAACTTTCAATAATAGAATGAGCGTATAAAACTGCCATTTCAGCAATTGAAGTGGGGAAACGGTGGGAATATGGAGAGAATTTCTCTTATTTTAAATCCGGATAAGGACAGAAATCTGATGCTGGCGCGAAAGGTGCTGAAAATGATAGTCAAATACCGGGTAATCCTTTTGATTTCCGAACGGTTTCGGAAGTATCTGGAGACGGATTTCCCGGGAAGAATTACTTTCTGCGGAGACGATGTTCTGTACACAGAAACCGAACTTCTCATAGTTTTCGGCGGAGACGGTTCCATTATCCGTGCCGCTGGAAAGAGTACACCGGCCGGTGTTCCTGTTATTGGTATAAATCTCGGACGCGTAGGTTTTCTTATGGAAATTGAACGGACGGAGCTTGAGTTGATTCATAAAATCTTCGACGGATCATACACCATGGAATCACGCATGATGCTGGATGCTGCAGTCATACGAAACGGCAAACAGATACATCGGATGCCACCCGCGCTGAATGATGCTGTTGTGTCAAACGGACGGCTTTCCCGTATGGTGGATATCGTTCTTTCCTGCGGCGGCTGCCAAGTTGGGACCTACCACTGCGACGGCATTATCGCCGCTACGCCAACCGGTTCTACTGCCTATTCTATGTCAGCCGGCGGACCGATTATCGATCCTATGCTGGGCGGAATCTGTTTGACGCCGGTCTGTCCGCACGTACTCGCTTCCAGACCGATGGTTCTGTCGCCGGACGCCATTTTGGATATTGAGAACGTCGGTATACGGGGAGAAGCCTATTTAACGATCGACGGCAGGACTAATTTTAGGCTGCTGCCGCACGATATTGTACGCATTCAGCGCTCAGAATCCGTTACAAAAATGCTCCGCGTTCATAAATACAGCTTTTTTTCAATGCTGAGCAAAAAACTGCCGGATAAATTCTGAAAGAATCGAAAGGAAGGGTTATGGCTATGAAACAAAACCGACATGATAAAATATTAGAGCTCATTTCTGAGCATGATATTGAAACACAGGACGAATTGATACGCAGACTTCGTGAGTTCGGCTTTGAAGCCACACAGGCTACAATATCGCGAGATATTAAGAAGCTGAAGCTTATTAAGGTCGCCGGAACAGGCGGCCAGTATAAATATGCCGTTTCGCCGGACAGCGAGGGAAAGTCATCGGCAAAATATCAGAACATCATAAAAGAGACAATCATTCACATGGATTTTGCCGAAAACCTTGTGGTGCTCAAAACTTATCCGGGCATGGCGCAGGCAGCGGCCGCAGCTATTGATGCACAAAAAATTACCGGAATTGTCGGCAGCGTAGCGGGAGATGATACGATACTGGTGGTTATGAGGTCAAGGGAGTTTGCGGATGAATTCTGCAAAAACAACCGGATAATTTAACTGGTAACTTGAGAAATATAATGTCTATAAGGGGAAAGCGGCTGTATGGCGCAGGAAAATTTAAATAGTCTCTAAAAAAAGAGGACCATTGATAAGCGAAAGCCGCGGTCATAAAGATGCTGACATCCTTACATTTACAGAATATTGCCGTAATAAAACAGATTGATTTGGATTTTTCCGGAGGATTCTCCGTTTTGACCGGAGAAACCGGAGCGGGAAAATCAATGATAGTAGACGCTATCAATCTCCTGCTCGGAAAAAAGCCGCCGAGGGATATCATACGCACCGGAGAAGAATCGGCTATGGTTTCCGGATATTTTACGGAACTGAGTGACACTGTTGTGCGGGAGCTTGAAGCGTTGGGGGTGTTTCCGGACGAGGACGGCGCTCTGTTTTTGCAGAGAAGTATTTCTGCAGAGGGCAAATCGCAGACCAAGCTTAACGGCAGGACGATTCCAGTCTCGCTGCAAAGAGAAGTAGCCTCAAAATTAATCGATATTCACGGACAGCATGACAATCAGAAGCTGATGAATGCATCAAATCACAGAGAAGTCTTGGATACCTTTTCCCATGATGAAGAGGTTCTTAGGGAATATCGTGAAAAATACAGAGAATATTCTGATTTGATTTCAGAAATCGTGGAACTGCAGAAAAAAGAAAAGGAAAAGGCACGGCTGACGGAGCTGCTTACTTATCAAATTGCGGATATTGACGCTGCTAAGCTAAAGGAGCATGAAGAAGAAGAGCTTCAATCGGTGAAGCAC
>CAKTAA010000182.1 GCA_934526185.1 uncultured Eubacteriales bacterium
AATGATAACCGATCAGGCAGCGATTGCAAGCGTACTGCGCGAATTGAAAAATGTGTACAATACTTTTGGCGATGAAAATGGCATTGTAAAGCTTCGTTGACATTCTTCATGGAAAGGAGCCGCAAAGTGAAGTATGTAAAATACCTTGTATGTATTCTTTTTGTAGTTGTTTTGGGAGGAGGAGTGATTCTTTGGGCAATAAATGAAAATAATAAAAATCAGCCTGAAGAACTTAATAATCCCAATATTGCCGAGATTGTTGCGGAACAAAAAGAGAAAGTTCTTTCTTTTTTTCATCAGGAAAAAGAGGGAATCGAGCAAATAAAAGATGAATTATGGGAAGATCCTTATGCATCATGCTGGATTGGAAATGACGGTTATATTCAACTCGGGGATGATACAACCATATGGGAGCCTGATATTAGCCCCAAGGCCAAAGAACTCATAGAAAAAGGGAATGCTTATAATGTAGGATCGATATCCTATGGAAAAGGATACGAAAATACACCGGAATTTCAAATAGAAACGTACTTTTCCGACACAGCAATGGTAATCAATATCGTTTATACACAGCGGGATATCGCAACATTCCCGGGCAGTGAATGGTATGAACCGATCGAAGGTAACTGGTATTTGTTTGCAGCTGGGATGAATTGAGTTATCCCGGGGAATTATTCTCTAGTTCTCACACACAAGCTACATAACGGCATCTCCCGCATACCGTAAACACCAAATAAACACCAAACTTGCGGATTTTCAAATTTCCTAAAAATGGAAAAGCCCCGAAACTATCGTAGTTTCAGGGCTTTTTCTGGTCGGAGTGGCTGGATTTGAACCAGCGGCCTCTTGGTCCCGAATAAGAGGCATCCTTGATTTGAGGCAAACTCTCTGTACTATTTCTCGTTCGGAAAACTTGATCGTTTTGTTAGCGCTAACAAAATGTTCAGATTTGTTAGTTTATCGCTACTCTTTCTTTCGACTTGCAGCCATACGAAACATAAAGTAAAAGTCCCTCTCCCATAGGGGAAACAAAACTGCTGCAAAAACATATAAAAAAGCCCTCTCTGTCCACTTCCGATAGAGAGGGCCTTATGTGTATCTTTTATTTGCCTTCAATGATGCGGATATACTTTTCCAACGCTTCCACCTCGTAGTTGGTTATTAGCTGCACAAGCGTCTTTGCTGTGTGTCCATTCCCGTAGTAGTCGTCAAAGCAGTCGTTATACCTGCGGCGGTCTGTATATTTGATGTTCACCGGAAGCATTCCAGCCTTCATCAGTTCCAAATTTAAAATCAGTCGGCCTGTTCTGCCGTTGCCGTCTATAAACGGATGAATCCCTTCAAAACGCAGATGAAATTCCGCCGCCGCTTCAATGATGTGCCTATCCCTCTTTATCCCGTCATAATCCCGTACAAGCTGCTCCATTTGAACGGGAACCAGATACGGCTGCGGTGGTGTATGAACCGCTCCCACGATTGTAACGGGAATGCCCCTGTATACCCCTTTATTGATGGCGTCATTCATCAGTACAAGGGAGTGTATATCTTTGATTACCCGCTCTGTAAGCGGTGTACCTGCGTCTGCAAGAGTCAGAATGTATTCAAAGGCATCCTTGTGTCCGATTGCCTCCAAATGTTCCTTGACGGGCTTTTCTGCGATCGTGATGCCCTCCTGCAGAATGAGTGCCGTTTCCCTAAGCGTCAAGGTGCTGCCCTCGATGGCATTGGAGTCATAGGTATTTTCGATGATGAATTCTTCCCGAAGCCGCTTTAGTTCCGCGTCATTGAGCGGGCGCATTGCCTTCAACGCGTCCCTGAGCTGATCTACTTTTGTAAAATCCATTATTCCCCATCCCTCTCCATGGTCTCTTCAATTGCTCGGCCGATGAACCCATTGACGCTTTCTCCACGCTGCTGCGCGTGGGCTTTTATTTTGTCTTTGTGCCCCTTGGGGACGGTTAAGTTAATGCGGTCATATGCTTTTTCTATATAACGATTTTGCGCGCGTGTTTTAGATGTTCCCATTTTCCCACCTTCTTTCGTAATTTATTATAGCACAATTATTATCGTTACACAACTATATAAATTTCACAAATATCGTTGCGTAAATTCATATATTATGCCTATTGCATATCGTTGCGTAACGTGATATAATATAATCACAGCAAGGGAGAGAGTCCACAGCGAATGCGGATACAAAGAACGCAACGTGACACCGGGCAGCAGGATAAGGGGAGATTGAGATTGCTAAGGCATAGATACCTTAAAGCCTGCCGGGGCTTGGATACTTCACCTAATACTCAACAAGAAAAGGAGACAGAACCATGACAGAGCGAATGATCGAAAACCGTATCAGAAGGCTGCAGGAAATTGAAGCGCAGCAGAAGGACCTGGAAGCGCAGGCCGAAGCCATTCGGACGGAAATCAAGGACGACATGGAGAGCAGGGGCGTGGACGAACTGAAAATCAAAGATTTCATCGTCTGTTTGTATATTACAGTAAAAATGTACCCCTGTCCGGAGGCATGGATACCGGGAGTCCGGGATATGATACAAAGAGTCTGGAGCAAGGATACCATACCACACTTAATGGATCATTGCTTGCAAGTTTACTCGCTAAATGCAGAGTCTATCCATATACTTCCCGCATGGATCTGTAATTCGCCGGTTCTGTCGGGATGATGTTGATCTTGTATATATCATGCTTGATACGGTCCAGGATCGCTTCCGAAAGGGAACTGTCTTCGCCGCCCAACTGATCATACCAACCATTGGAATTATACTGGGAACAGAAGATAGTAGATGACTTCTTGCGTCTCCTGTAGAAAAGCTCCAGAATATCATGCTGTTCGGATTCAGTAGATTTCAGTAGGAGCCATTCATCTATGATCAACAGAACCGGATTGGCATATTTACTTTGGACTTTCTTGTGTGTGCCGTAATTTCGTGCCATCTCCAGTTCAAGGAGCAGGTCTGACAGCCGGACATATTTCGTTTTGTAACGCTGCTTACATGCTTCCATCCCGAACGCACAGGCTAGATAGGTCTTTCCACTCCTGGTAGCTCCAGTGATAAAAAGATTTCTGTGTTCTGTGATATATTGCTTGAGCCCAGAAGTATAATTGATATCGCCAATGTATGCTTC
>CAKTAA010000183.1 GCA_934526185.1 uncultured Eubacteriales bacterium
GCTCCTCTCCAAGCTATAATGCGTCGGCCAACCACTTCCCCCGCCCAGATGCAAATTACCGCCGGGCGGAACATGACGGCGCTTCGCTTATCTACTGCCGCGATCTCATTTTTGATGCAGATTATCCAAATGCCGCTTATGTTAAGCCTGCTACGGACCTGCACATTCTCTGCAAGGATTTTGCACGCCAATAAGCGCTTCAACAAAAAAGGCCGTCCTTGGGAAACGCCCCATAAGGAAGTTTTATGCAGAAAACGGTGTAACTCAGTAAAATGAGTCACACCGTTTTCTTACTTTTGGAAACTGTTAATACAGTTTCCCTGCTTGTTAGGTATGCGATTTTGCGATGACCGTTCCGGCAAAGTACCATTTCATTTAACCAGAAATTATCTATCTCTTTTTATAAATGACAAGTTCCGGATTTGAACCGTTTTCTTCATAAGTACAAACAAGCAAAAATCCCATATTGGCAATCACGCCGAAACACCTATCTCCACCAAACTCAGACTCAAGCTGATTGCCGAGATATGTCTTTGAGTCATCCAAAAATTTCACCAAATTGCCGTTTGGAAGTCTGTATTCAAGATTAACAAAATTGCCGACAAGTGCATTAAGCTTTTCAACCTTTGGCATACCTTCTATATGAAGTTCATTTATTTCATTAATTAATTGTCTCTTGAATTCTTCAAACTGACCATTGTCGCTGAGCTCGTCGTAACGCTTCCAGTAATCCAATTTCGGAAGCAAGTCTTTCATATAAGAACGAGCCTGCTCTTCGGTAAAATTTTCGCTTACCATATTTTTAACACAGACTTCAATCAAGTCGTCCATATCATTGTACGTATAAGTTCCGTCAGCGTAGCACCATTTGCAATAATCCTCGTTAAATGTGCCGTTATCATTATGACTTATGATTGCATCATCATCAAGGGGCATACCGCAGCATTGGCAAATTAGCTTTCGCGGTGAACCCAAAAGTGTATTGATAGAAACGTTAAATAGCTTTGATAATAGCTTTAATGTTTCGGTATTAGGCGTTGTTTCACCGTTTTCCCAACGAGACACTGCTTGTCGGGTAACATATACTTTTTCAGCAAGTTCATCTTGCGACAAGCCTTTTTTTATTCTGAGCTCATAAATAATATTTTTTGTCTCCATAAACTCATCACCTCGAATATATTATATTCCAAGTATGCAATTAAAACAAGCAACTCGCTGTTGCTGTCAAATACGTATTTCTATTTTTGAACATAAAGAGAGATAGCATAAAAAACATTTCTGTATTTTACGCTATCTCTAATTTTCCGCCTTTGCAACACCCATAAGTCATATTTCAATATTGTTTCCAAATTACTTCCTTATATGGTGTTAGCATTTAGGACGGTCTTTTTTCATTTTCAGCTCTCTTCCAGCATACGCTGTACCCAGCGAAGCGCCGCGCCGGTACAGCTTGTCAGTGTGCGCAGACGGGACAGGGAAAGATAACTGCTTTTAAACTGCGGTAAACTGTGCTTTGCAATCATTGCGGAAAGCTGCGGCAGATACGGCTCTAAAAACGGCGTAAGCTGGCCGCCGATTACAATATCACAGTCCAAAATCATGTGAATATTGGCAATACCGATCGCAAGGTCGGAAAGGTATTCCTGAAAACGGTCAACATACGGCTGTTCACCTTTTTGCAGGCGGGAGAAAAACTCTTCAAGCGGAATAGAAAAGTCCGTTGTCAGCCTGTCGATGGAACAATGCGCCTCCAAACAGCCGCTGTTTCCGCAGCTGCACGGCTTTCCATCCTGCGGATGCACACAGATGTGACCGAATTCCGCGCTGCGGCGATTCAAGCCGTCATACGGCTTCCCGCCAATGAACACGGCGCCGCCCACGCCCTTTTCGATCGACAGATAAGCCATCGTCTGCAAATCGTCTTTTCCAAACTGCTCCGCAAAGCCGCCGGCGCTTGCGTCATTGTCAAAAAGGCACGAATACGGAATAGCGTCGGAAAAACGAGCAAGCGGGAAATGTGTTACACCAAGCGTCGGAGCCGTTTCAAGAGTTTTAGAATCCGGGCTGATAATGCCGGGAAGTGAAATGCCCACGCCGGTAATGCAATTCCGCGGAATCCCATTTTGGTTTAAAAAGGTTTCCAGATTTGCGGCAAAAGTCTCAAAATAAGCGGGCGAATCATTAAAGCGGCGCATAATGCGCGTCGCGCCAATCCGCTCTCCCAAAAGATCTACCGCTACGAAGCGGATCATAGAGGCGGAAATCTCCGCGCCGATGGAGATAAAAGACTTGCTTGCCAGCTCAATAATCGTCGGACGGCGGCCGCCGGTTGAGCTGAACGTACCGGTAAATTCAATCAGCCCTTCCGCAGACAGTTCCTTTAAATTTTGATTGACAGTTGGCAGACTCAGCGAAAGCGTATTCGAGATTTCCTGCCGGGAAATCTGCTGTTTTTCATAGATCAGGCGAAAAATCCGATTCCGATTTTTCCGCCGCAGATCGTACATAGCAGATTGTCTTTCTTCAATAGACATCCTTTCTCACCACTTTTATAAAAGTATTCATCAAATGCATTTTATCATACTTTCATGATTTTGAAAAGCCCTAAATTGAAATTTGTCAAATTATTTAACAAATTATTCGGCAGCATACTTTTGCTTGACGAACAGTCTGCTTTCTGTTATGATATATAAATAAACACTGAGAAAGAGAGAGTATGTATACCGGCAGAACGGCAGAGAGCGTCCGGCAGGTGAAAGGACGCGGAGCGGATATACAGAACATGGCTCTGGAGTGGCGCACCGAACGGAAAAGCTTTTCCGACAGGCTGCGACGGGATTTCCCGTTATAGAAAAACGGTATCAATCGGTACCGGCAGAGGCGTTTTGCGCGAGCAAAACGTAAAAAGAAGTGGTAACGCGGGATCAGCTCGTCTTCTGATACAGAATCTGTAGAGAAGACGGGCTTTTTTATTGCTTCGCAATAAAAACGATTTTAACGGCCGTGCCCCTCGTCGGGACACATGGCCAAAAATAGCCTTCGCTTCTCTGCGGCTATTTTTTAATGAGAATTTCAAACAGGATGGAGGACCGCTTTATGCCGATCAAAATTTCAGACAGCCTT
>CAKTAA010000184.1 GCA_934526185.1 uncultured Eubacteriales bacterium
TTCCCGCCTTGATTGCCTATTAGCAAAGGCGGGCGGGACTGTCAACGGCGGCGCATTTATTGCGCCGTTCATCTTGACCGTTGACTAGCTCGGCTGACTTTGCTATCTCCCCGATAAACTGGGATTTGTCAAACTGATGTATGTGGGTTTTTGTACTGCCCATGTTGTTTTGTTTTTCCATTGCCATATTGAATGGCAAATTGAGGACAGCGGTGCAGACATCCCAAACACAACGCACATTGTTCTTTTACCCACACTGGCTTTTTATTTGCTATTTCAATCGCCTGCACAGGGCATTTTTTAGCACACAGCCCACAGCCGATACAGGTGTCCTCTACATAGAAGTTTTTCGTCATACGTTCTTTGTTGAGAACTGGGTCAGTGAAGTGCCGCAAAAAATATGGGGTGCGCCGCTGTGTGTGGTTTCCCGTTTTTTTTGCCTGAATTTCCTGAATGATACGCTCGATTTGCCGCTCCGCCTTACTGTTTTGCAACGCCACTTTTTCCGGGTCACTCAAATCAAAAATGGGGGTCCAGTTATCCGGCATTTGAACACTAAACGATGCATCAAGAGTAATGTTTTGCGCCTTCAGCACTCGCCTTGCATCCTCGGCACAGCAGCCGGGTGTTGTACCGTAAGTCACCGCAAGGAACACATAATTTTTTCCGCTTGCTTTAAGGTTTAGTTTCGAGAGAAACTCTCTTGTAAGAATCGGCAGTTCCCACCAGTTTACAGGTGTCACAATTCCGAGCATTTCGTTTGGTTTCAAAGTAATATCCGAGTTACAATCCATAATTGAGCAAATTTCATCATTGCAATCTTGAGCAATACGCTCTGCAACATATTTGCTGTTTCCTGTTGCCGAAAAATATATAATCAATGCTGTTTTTACCTCCACAAATTATCATTTGTCGTTTTCCTATCTCCGTCCTCGCTGCGGGTTTGGATTTTTCAGCAAGTCCGACTTCTCCGCAATCTTTTTCAGCCACTTTACTTCGTCCTCTGACAGCTTCTTCAAATTCAATTTCAGCCGTTTACAGATAAACGCCAAAGACGCTTGTTCCGGGTCGCCGTCCTCGCTGGCGGCTTCATCAACAGCCTGCAAAAATCCTTTCAGCGGGTTGTCCTCTGGAACACTGAAAAAATCGTCCCTGTGGGCTTCCCGCAGGTCAAAGGCAATCTCGTTTATGTCCTGCTGTATGACATAACGGAAAAAACTGTCATCGTCAATATGGGCTGTGATTAACTGCCTTAACTGCGGGTCGGTCAAGCCGGGATTATGCTGTTTCATAATGTTTGCGCTCACAGCGTCCACAATGGCGTTTGCGCCCTGCACCTGCTTTGTCGCTATGCCGTTCACATAGATTTCAAGGTCAGCCATGAGCCGGGGGAAATCCGAGTGCGACGCCAGCTCACACAAGAGGGAATTATCCACCAGTCCACTTTTCAATAATTCAATCATGCTGTCACTCAAGCGCAGGTCTGCAAGATCGGCGTTTGAGTGATTTCTTGTTTCGGACAACCCCAGCAGATAGTCGGCGGTCACACCGTAAAACTTCGCCAGCTTGATAAGGGCATAGTGGCTGATGTCCTTAAACTCGTCCGCTTCATAACTGCCCAGCGCAGACTTGGAGAGGTGCGTCTGCTCCGCAAGCTGTTCCAGCGTCAGCCCACGCTCTACACGCAGGTCTTTCAATCGTTCTTGTATGGATAGTTCCATGCTCCCCCTCCTTGTCTACTTGATAAATGGGAAGTCGGTAAGCACACCTTATACCAATTAAGGCATACAAAGACTCATTTTCTCCAATCTGGAAATAACAAAGCTCTTACATCTGAGAAATTACTTTTATTTACTTTACCGCTTTTCAATATCAATCGAGCAATATCATCATTTTTCTTTTGGCTGGATGTATAAAAGGAACATTGCTCAACCGCATAATTTTTTATTACAGGCACAATATTTTCTGGAACAAAAGCAGATGGACAGCAAGAGAATGAAACTGTTTTTAAACTTTCTATATGCTCCAACGCTGATAAATCAAGTAAGGACTTCATGTCATCTAACAAGATATGCTGTAAATTTTTGTGCTTTGATAAATTGGGTAAACATCCAATATGCCTTAGCCAAGCCAACTCAACTACTTGTAAGTTGGGGAGTTGGGACAGCAAAGTTAAATCGGTAAGTTTGTTTATGCGGAACAGTTGCAATCCCTTTATTTGAGCGTTTCCATATAAGGCGGTATAGTCATTGATACCGCCCCATTGTATTTTTAACAGTTTTAACTTTTGGATACGGTTGATAAAGTCTATGTTATCAAGCGTAATGCCCTTTAATAACAAATCCTCCAGTAATGGGAGTTCTGCCAGGGATTCAATATTTTTCTTATACCCACATATCCGTAATGTTTTGAGGTTTGAAATGTTGGACAATAAGGATAAATCTAAAGTTTTTGATTTTGTTTCACATCCAAAATATTTTACTGTATCGGGCAGTCCCTCAATAAAATCAAAGCTATCGACAGCTCCAACAGAGATTTCTAAGGATTCCAGTTCTCTTAGCTGGTCTATCGTTTCAGTTGCAATGATAGTTCCATAAACACCAATGCTTAGTTTTCGGATTTTGGTTAACGATGACAGAAATGTTAAATCAATGGATTCGTCTGAGATTCCACCATATATCCGAAACCCAGTTTGAGGAAACTTGGAATAATATGTATTTAATAACCTCAAGGAAGTTTCTTGGGGAACAAACTGGCATTGTATTCTATCAAATGCTCCGATTTCAACAATTTCATTCAATTCTGTTTGAGTTATTTCATCTTCCAAATCAATAAATGCCACTTTATTATCCATTGCGGTATATGAAATAGAATATCCCATAGAAAACTCCCTTCCTGCAAATGATGTATTCTGTTTGCCCGTGGAAGATTATATAAATAATCTCCTTGTACGCCTTAATTGTCCAAAGGAGCACAACTTTCGATTTACCATTCTGTTTCTTTCATTCTACCACAATTCCGAGAGCGTGGAAATATCTTATTTTTCACGCTGATTTCCGACTTTATGGATATACGGGGCGGGCGTTCTTTTAGGTGTAGACTTAGGGTAGTTCATCGATGAG
>CAKTAA010000185.1 GCA_934526185.1 uncultured Eubacteriales bacterium
AAGGCGGTCAATCTGGCCAACCAGCAGCGCACGCTGCGTCAGCCGCTCGCTTTCAGTATACCGTTGCTGTCCCGAACGCGTCAGCTTTTTAACCGTATTCAGCACCGCTTTATACTCCGGCATTGCATTCTCCGACTTCGGCTGCGATTTTATCAGGGTGTTCAAATATACGTTAATAACCGGAATCTTTTTCTTTCCCGCAATGCTCGCAGCGAGCGAATGCGGCATTCTTCCAAGACTGTAGGTGCAGATAATGCCCGCCGCAGACTGGAGCAGCGCTTCGTGCATCAGTTTTTCCGCAGAAGAATCCGGCACGGGGAGAAAGGTGACCTCTTCGGAGTGCTCGGGAAAGTCGAAGATGCCGCTGAAATGAGAAATGATCTGCGGATCGTGGAAGTTCCTTTCGGAGAAGGCGTACCAGATGTTGAAATCAACGCCTTTTCGCTTCATGTCAAAGAGGGTTTTGAAGATGAGCCTGCGGATACCGTCGGGCTTGGCTACACGGTGATAGTAGAATAGGAAGTCGCGGATGCCGAGGGAAAGGAAGGTATCGACAGCCTGCTTGAAGGCGGGGACGACCTCTTCCTTTTTGATGGAAAAATCGACGCCTCCGAAGAGAACAAGAACGGCCTTTTCGGGGAACTCGGCGGAAGTGTGGTAGGTTGGATTCGGGTCAAGATTGATTAACATAAATTTCTTCCTTTCTGTCATTGATGAAATTTTATATTTCATACGTCATTTTAAATGACGCTAAAAGGCGCAAAATTATGTTGGTGGTTTATATGATTTTGTTTGGAAAAAAGTTAAAACAATTAAGGCAAGAAAAAGAACTGACCCAACAAGAATTAGCGGACAGATTATCACTTACTAGAGCAACTATTTCTTCGTATGAGAGAAGCGCTTTATATCCTTCAGTGGAAGTGTTGGTTGAAATATGTCGCTTTTTTAATGTTAGTGCTGACTATATGCTAGGGTTAGTCGATGTAAATTTATTCGACACCCGAGATTTAACAATAGAGCAAGAAAACATTATACGCGAGCTGTTATACGAATTTCAACGCTGCAATAGTCGGAAATGACATTTATAGTATAGCAGTTACAAATTACAATGTCAAAAAATAAGGGATTCTCCTTATTTAAATAAGGGGAATCCCTTATTTTTTACAGGTTAAAGTGTCGTTTCTTTTGTTTTATACTATTCTGGAGGGGAGGTTGTATACATGAAAGCAACAGACGGATTTTCAAAACGGGAAAACGTGATACGCCGCAGTTATGATATAAGTGAAAAAATGTATACTCAATTAGAGTTTCTATCAAAGAACATCTATAATGCCTCTGTAAATAAATTGGTTTGTGCAGCTATTAAACATCTGGTCGAAACAGAAAATGTATGCCTATTCATTGTAGAAAAATCAGATTCAGCTTCTAAACGAACTTTTGCTATTCCTGAAAGTTTGGTTGTTTCTTTAGATCGTTTAAGCAATAAATATGACATAGGAACTTCTAAGTTGGTTAATATTGCAGTACATAATTTATTAAAAGAAGAATCAGAATTCTTTGAGACACCGTAAAAGCTCCCGTAAAAGGGAGCTTTTCGCTTTTGCCGCTCATACCCCTTCGGGGCACGCGATACTCCTTCGGGGCACGCGGTGCCGCGAAGGGCATTTCCTTTCTTCACGCGAAGAAAGGAAACAAAGACGCGCTAAGGAGAGGAACCCACGGTTCCCCTCCTTAGTACCTCCCCTCCTGAGATAGTTTATACGAAAAGGGAAATGCTGTCGCTCTGCTGCGCCCCAATCAGTCTGTGGATTGCAAGCGCTTTTGCTTTGCAAAAGCTAATCAGGGGAATTTGCATGATCCCCTCGTTTATATTTGTCGATAAACTTTCCTGTATCAAGCCCCATTGCCGGAAAGGGGATAAGAGCGGCAAATGAGAAACGTACACCGTCCCGATACAGAAAAAAGAGCTTCTCCTTTTAAAAGGAGAAGCTCTTCTTAATAAACCCCATCTCTTACAGTACCTTCGAAAGAAAGTCGCGCAGACGCTCATTCTCAGGATTGTCAAAAAAGATCTGCGGCGCGCCCTGCTCCAAAATCTGTCCGCTGTCCATAAAGAGAACGCGCGTCGCAACCTCGCGGGCAAAGCCCATCTCATGCGTTACGACTACCATGGTCATCCCGTCATCCGCCAGCTCCTTCATCAGCTCCAGCACCTCGCCGACCATCTCCGGATCGAGCGCGGAGGTCGGCTCGTCAAACAGCATCACGTCCGGATTCATCGCAAGCGACCGCACGATTGCAATGCGCTGCTTCTGTCCGCCCGAAAGCATATTCGGATAGGTGTCGGCCTTGTCTAAAAGCCCGATCCGACCGAGCAGGCGCTTTGCATTCTGCTCCGCCTCCGCTTTGCTTTGCAGCTTGAGCATCGTAGGCGCCAGCGTGATATTCTGCAAAACCGTCAGATGCGGGAAAAGGTTGAAGTGCTGAAACACCATGCCCATTTTCCGGCGCACAAGGTTAATGTCGCACTTTTTCGCATTGATCTGCTCGCCTTCGAACCAAATCTCACCGGAATCCGGCGTTTCCAGCAGATTCAGGCACCGGAGAAAGGTGCTTTTTCCCGAACCGGACGGCCCGATCACAACAACCTTCTCTCCCTTTTCAATGGTTTCAGAAATACCGTTTAATACCACGTTTCCATCAAAACTCTTGACTAAGTTTTTAACCTCGATCACTGCGCGCCAGCCTCCTTTCCAAAATAGAGAACAACTTGGTCAGCCCGAATGTCAGCAGCAGATAGATCGCCGCAATCGACAAAAGCGGCATCCATGCGTTATAGGTTGCGTTTCTTATCATATCGCCCGCTTTGTTCAAATCCATCACTGCGATGAATGAAAGCACGGAGGTCTCTTTAATTAAGGCGATAAACTCACTCGTATAGGTGGGCAGAGCAGTTTTGACCGCCTGCGGGATTACAATGCGCCACATCGTCTGCGTCCGGCTTAGTCCCAGCGAACGGCCCGCCTCAGTCTGGCCGATGTCCACGCCCTGAATACCGGCGCGGAAAATCTCGGTAACGTACGCGCCGGAGT
>CAKTAA010000186.1 GCA_934526185.1 uncultured Eubacteriales bacterium
ATTCCTGTATATGCGGGGCAAAGGGAACGGAAACTTTTGACGATAGAGATGCCACCGGCCACAGCTACGGCGAACCCGTGTGGAACTGGTCAGATGACGGCAAAACCTGTACGGTGACCTTTACCTGTGCAAACGATGAAACCCATAAGGAAAGCCCGAATGTAACTGTTACATCAGCAGTAAAAACTCCTGCCACCTGTACAGAAAAAGGCGTAACCACTTATACGGCAACCGTTGCTTTTAACGGCGAGACCTATACAGCCACGAAAGATGTGGCGGATATTCCGGCTATCGGTCACAGCTATGAAGATGGCAAATGCAGCGTCTGCGGCGCAGCTGATCCCAATTACAAGCCGACGGAATCAGACAATGGAAATTCTGACTCCTCGGCAACCGGCGAAACCACTTCCCCTGAAACCGGCGACGACAGCAATGTGATGCTGTGGATTGCGGTAATGCTGGCTGCGGGTACTGCTCTGACCGGCACCGTCCTTTACAGCCGCAAGAGAAAATACAGCAGATAAATCCATATAACCTGCGCCCTGTGGAATAAAACCACAGGGCGCATTCTTTATGTATGCACCGCAGGAAGCCTGCGGTGTTGTTTTCAATGTTAAGCTATCGTTCCATGTCGTGGGTTTTGCGCTTTGGCTTTTGCGTTCTGCCCTCCGCCTTGGTGCTCTGTCAAGATTTTGGACAATATTTTTTGAAAAATCCCGATGTTTACGCAATGTTCTGATGTATTTTCTTGAAATAGGCTTCTTCATATTTGTCCGGTGAAAGGTATCCACAATGACTATGGATACGGCGCGTATTGTAAAAAGTCTCGATATATTCAAATACCAGACGGTAAGCATGTTCGAAGCTCTTTATTGAAAAGCGGTTCAACCATTCTCGTTTTATTAGCGCATGGAAGGACTCTATGCACGCATTGTCCCATGGATAAGCTTTCTTAGAATAGCTTCGCTGGATTCCCTCCGTCGCTTTTATATATGCTTCGGATGTATATTGCACACCTCTGTCAGTATGTATTAATTTAGGTTTCGCACCCCGACACTTTCTGATACTTTCCTTTACTGCTGCCACTATAGCATCTGTTGATAAGTCACGGGATAGTTTCCAGCCAACAATTTTGCGTGAGAATAGATCCATTATGCATGACAGATATACAAAACCTTCCCGGGTGTGTATGTAGGTGATGTCAGTACACCATACCGCATTAGGCTCTTTCTGGTCAAACTCTTCGTTCAGCATGTTTTTAAGCTTCGTCGAAAAGTCTTCGCTTACGGTTGTGATGATGTAAGGTCTTATGTAACAGGCTCTTATGTCTATTTCCTTCATGTAGCGAGTTACCGTCCTTTCAGAGATGCGGAAACCCTTATTTTTGAGCTCTTGACAGATTTTGGGAGCTCCATAAATATGATTGCTGTCATCATAAATCTTCCGGATCTCCTCTTGTACCATTTTTTTTTCGTAGCTCCCGCGGTGAAGGCTTCCTGTTCTTCCATGCATAATATCCTGATTTAGATACACCTAAATGTTTCAGCACTCCGCTAACTGAGATTCGGTGTTGCTTGTTTGTCTCATCAAGAGACCTGTATAAATTCTCAGTTACTTTTCCCCCAGAATGCCGATCGCTTTTTTTAACACTTCGATCGCATCATTGGCATCTCTAAGTTCTCGTTTAAGGCGGGCAATTTCCTTCTCGTCATCTGTCATCGGGGTATATGCTTTATCAGTGACTCCGCGTTCTTCTCTCCTTCTTCGCTTATACCAGCCGTACAACGTATCATATGGCACGTTGAGGTGTTCAGCAGCCTGGCGCTTATCCATCTCAGGATGATCAAGAACATACTGGACAGCATCTTCTTTAAATTGTTTCTCATATTGTCTTCCCATAACGATTCTCCTTTAAGTAAATCTTACATCATACGGAAGATTATTTCAAAACCTTTGTCCACTTTCTAGTCTACCACTAGGATAAAAGTGGAGGGCGGATTGACGCTTTGGACAGTGCGGAGTTTACTGGAAGTCTGATTATACTTCTGAATGAAGGATTTAGCTTCGTAAAAAGGAATATGAAAACAGCGTGGAAAAAGACAGCTAACTCAAGGATTGAATTGCCGGACTATTGTGAGAGAAGTGTTTTTGAAAGTATTGTCAATGCCCTTATTCATCGAGATTACCTGATCAATGGAAGTGAAGTTCATATAGATATATTTGATGATCGGCTTGTAGTATATTCTCCGGGTGGAATGCCGGACGGTACGAAAATCCAGGAACGAAATATTGATACTGTTCCATCTACAAGGCGTAATCCGGTATTGGCAGATATATTTAGCCGACTGGGATATATGGAAAGACAGGGCAGTGGGTTGAATAAAATTAGAAATGCCTATCGGAGTGCAGAAAACTACACACCAGATAAGGAGCCGGTGTTCTATTCTGACCGGGTGGAGTTTACTGTTACATTGAAAAATCTGAATTTTTCAGCCTCAGAAAATGAAGCTAAAAGTGAGGCAAAAAATGAAGCTGAAAATTACAGACTGACAGAATTAGAAGAAAGGCTGTGTAACCTGCTTTTAGAGTATCCTGAACTGACGCAGTCGGAGATTAGAGAAAGATTGGATTTATCAAGAAGTAAGGTCCAAAGAATGATGAGGAAATTAACAGAAGATGGTATAATTATACGAGAAGGATCACGGAGAAAAGGATATTGGACGATCCATCTTTAAAGCTGATTGCTTTATAATAACGAAAGTTAAAGTTGTAGGAGGAGATCAGTATGGCCTATACTGTTAAATCTTCTGAACGTTTGCGACCATCGGCAGCGGACACGGAAACTAAAGCACTACTATATCTTATGAATTTCAGGGACGATAGCGATGAAATATTCTTCTTTGTTGTGGACTTTTTTAATGATCTGACTGGAATGAATAAGATGGGTGATAAACTATGGGATTTGCAATCTAAGGGAGATAAACAGCCATCACCGTATATTATAGGTAAACGGTAAATAGTCCGTGTCCTTAGTGACATTGAATTAGTTTACCATTCTAGGAACACAAAAAATGCTCACCT
>CAKTAA010000187.1 GCA_934526185.1 uncultured Eubacteriales bacterium
AATGGGAACAGTTAACTGGTTTAAAGCTGTATGAAGGCTTTGGACAGAGCGAATCGTCGGTGCTCATCGCCAATTTCTCTCCCTGGATCACTCCCAAACCCGGTTCTACCGGCAAACCTTCTCCCCTATACGATATCGACCTGATTAACAGTGAGGGCAAGCCTTGTGAGGACGGGGAAGAAGGAGAAATTGTCGTCCGTCTCAAAGGTCATGATTGGCCTACGGGGCTTTTCACTGGATATTATCTGGACGACGAGATGACCAAAGCCAATCTGGGCGGCGAATGGTACAATACCAAAGATGTGGCCTGGAGGGACAGCAACGGTTATTTCTGGTTTGTGGGCCGCAATGACGATGTCATCAAGTGCTCTGGTTACCGTATCGGCCCATTCGAAGTGGAAAGCGCCCTCACTGAACATCCATCGGTAGTGGAATGCGCAGTCACCGCTGCGCCGGATCCAATCCGCGGGCAAGTAGTCAAGGCAACTGTAGTATTGGCCAAAGGTTATGTCCCCTCTCCCGAATTGACCAAAGAATTGCAGAATTATGTAAAAAAAGTCACTGCGCCTTACAAATATCCCCGTATCATCGAATATGTAGACGAACTTCCTAAGACGTTGGGCGGCAAAATCAAACGGGCAGAAATTCGTCATCGGGATCATCAATAAAATTTTTCCCGCACCAGTATTGGGGCGGGATTTTCTTTGCCGCAAAATAACAGGATCAGCATATAACCTTCGCAGAATATAAAAAGCAAAATCAATATCAACGAGAAAAGACGGTTTCAAATTTGATATTTTCCAAACAAAATACGCGATTTGAACAAACTGAATCGATTTGCTATTTTGCGGTGTTTCATACTGCTATCATGCTATAATAAAACAAAAGCGGGCTGGAATGTCTCGCAAGGAATCGGTCCTTATCAAAAAACCGCCGTATTTTCCATGATGTTCATAACGGAGAATTGGTGGGGAGTAAGCAACCGGAAGGTATAAAAAATCTCCCGGTTGCTTTTTTTATTTCAGCACCTATTTTTTCGAGTATCAAATCCCGAATTCCCTGTGCGGTCGGCGTTGCCATCCGCTGTGAACAGAATCGGGGGGAATTTACAACCTCGACCCTTCTCCTGCTTGATTTTCGACTCACCGGAAAGCCTGAAAAAGTTGTCACAAACTATCACTTTCACCTTCGCAAGCCTGTCCTCAAATCGCTCGAAAAGGGCGATTTTCTTTTCTGTTGAGTGCTTGCTCACTGTTCTGCTTTTGATGTCACACAGTCGCTCTATGGGAGAGAGGGTTATAATCTTGCGTTAAGGCATAGGGTACAAATTAGCGCCCCCTGTACTCCTGCTTTAAGACCTCTGCCATTTCTTTCGCTGATTCTTGGCAACCGCCTGCAAGCCACATTTTGATAATGGCGTTAAGCCCGTTTCTGAAAAACTCAATATGGTATTTGAGGTTGCTGTCTATATGTTCCTTCTCAACTCGCTTCGTATCGTATATTGAAACAAGGTGCTTATCGTCATAACACAACTTAAAATAAGTCTTATAGAAAAGCTGGTTTTCTTTTATATGTGTAAACATCTTTAATACGCCACTATGTTCGTTAACGTTATCGTAATCGGCAAATAAGTTACTAAAATCTGCTTCAAGTTTTTCTCTTGTCTTATCGGCAAGGTCAAATATATCAATATAATTCGCATAGAAGGTGCTTCGGTTTAATCCCGTGAGTTTTATAATATCCGAAACAGTTATTTCTTTGATCTCACGGGTTTGTAGAAGTTCTACAAATGCCTTTTCAATTTTATCTTGTGATTCCCTGCGGCGTTTGTTATTCTTTACATTCATACTTTTCTCCATTATTCCAACACTCGTTGCAAAACTGTTGATTGTCTTGCTTGAACAAAAACATTATACTATAATTGTAATAAAAATATAATTGTTGGTTTAATGAAAAAGGGGGGTCAAATGCAAAAGAGTAGTTTGGTTGCATTGATAATGGAACTGCGAGTGGGGTGCTGTTTGCTCTCGGTATGTGTATGTCACTTCTGCCGGAGTGGAATGCCTTTAAGAAGGGCATTCTCTTCAGTACCATAGGAATGATACTCGGTATCATTACACTTCTTGTATGGTGCAAGATGGAGAACAAGAAGCTACCTAAAATGAGTGGCAAAAATATTTTACGTACCATTTATGCTATCCTTGCCGTTTTGGTTCTCGGTGTAGGTATGTGTATGTGTCTTGTGTGGGAGCAGCTCGTATGGGGTACGCTTATCGGCTTACTCGGCATCATTATGCTGATTGCTTTGATACCCATGATTAAAGGTATAAAATGAAAGCGTTAAAATTTGCAAGAAATCCTTATACCAGCCTTGTTATTAACTTCGCTTATGCAATAGATAATTGTATGATAGGATTTCTTGCACATTCGTGGTGGTTTATTACAGTAGGTGCTTATTATACTGTTCTTGCTGCAACCCGTTTTTCTGTACTGCAAATCAAGCGGAAAGCTAACGGAAATTATGGTACAGAACTTTTTGCAAAGCGGATTACAGGAGTTTTATTGGTTGTGTTATCTTTTTGCATAGTTGGAGTAACTATTTTATCCGCACTAAAAGAACGAGGTACAGCTTTCCACGAAATCGTTATGATCACAATCGCAACCTATACTTTTACCAAAATAACGATAGCGATTGTAGGTACGGTAAAAACAAAACAATCCACTTCACCAGTTCTAAAGACACTTAGAAATATATCATTGGCAGATGCGTGTGTTTTAATCTATACAATGCAACGTTCCATGCTTGTGACTTTTCCCGGTATGAAAGCGGCAGAAATTCAATTATTTAATATTCTGACGGGAACAACGGTATGGATAATTATACTGTTTCTTGGAATGAATCTTATAGGAGGAAAAAGAATAGATATGGCTAAGTCTAAAAGTCTAAAATTGTAAAAGTAAACGAAAAAATCGCCGAGACAGTAGCCGGCGGCTACAAGAAAATTGAAAAGGGTGTCGTTAACGGTTACAAAAAAATCGAGCAAGGTGTTGTTGGTGGCTATA
>CAKTAA010000188.1 GCA_934526185.1 uncultured Eubacteriales bacterium
GATAAAGGCATCACCGGAACGAGCATCAAGAAGCGCGATGAGTTCAACAAGATGATCCGCAAGTGTAAGCAAGGTAAAATTGATATGATCATCACGAAATCTATCGCTCGATTCGCACGAAATACGGTAGACTGTTTAACCCACACAAGAATGCTTAAGGAGCTGGGCGTAGATGTGTATTTTGAGGAACAGGGCATCCACAGCACCGATCCCGGCGCGGAATTTTATATCACTATATATGGCTCCATCGCACAGAGCGAATCTGAAAATATCAGCCACAATGTAGCTTGGGGAAAAGCGCAGAGTGCAAAAGAAGGCAATGTCTTCTTCGCCTACAAATCCTTCCTTGGATACCGAAAAGGCGCAGACGGCAAACCGGAAATCGATCCAGAACAAGCGGCCATTGTACGCTCTATTTACGAGCAGTTCCTTGCCGGAAAAAGTATGCAGGACATTGCCAACGAGCTGACCGGACAAGGCGTCCCGACACCTTCCGGGAAAAGCAAATGGCAAGCAACTGTGATTCGCTCCATCCTATCCAATGAGAAATACAAGGGTGATGCCTTACGGGGTAAAACCTATATTGAAGACTGCATCAGCAAAAAGGTTCGAGTAAATACAGGAGAACGCCCCCAGTATTATATCGAGAACAATCATCCGGCGATTATCGACTCCGCCACCTTCGGCAGAGTGCAGGAAGAACTTGCCCGCCGCGCCGGAAAGAGAAAGGTAAAACAGGTTGGCACAAAGACGGAGCAAGGAAAATACTGCGGTAAATATGCTCTCACCGAATTACTGATCTGCGGAGAATGCGGAACACCATATCGCAGATGCACATGGACAGTAGGTGGCCAGAAGAAGATCGTATGGCGCTGCATCAGCCGCCTCGATTACGGCAAGAAATACTGCCACCAATCACCTACAATGGAAGAAGCATCCTTACAGGATGCGATCATGGAAACCATTCTGAAAACGGCAAAAGTGAATCCCGAAATACTGCAAACACTCAAAATGCACATTCAAATGGGATTAGGTTGTGAAACGCAAGCGGATGACAGCATTGAAATTCAAATCCGCATTGCACAGATTGACAGAGAATTTAAAGAAATGCTGAACAGCGTAACTGTGCAGAATCAGGGGAGCTTACTTTCCGATCCCCGTATCGAATCATTGATCACAGAAAAAAGAATGCTTGAAAACAAGCTGGCACAGTACAGTGCGGAAAAGGAACATCGTAAAAATATCACCTCTCGGCTGGACGAGATATTCACCGTCCTTGAAGGCATGAAAAACCATCCGCTTACCTATGACGATCAGATAGTCAGGCAAATCCTTCAATGTGTGGTCGTCGAATCAAAACAGAAAATAAAGGTAGTTTTTATCGGCGGCCTTGAAGTTGAATGTGATGTAGAGCAGGCGTAACCGCTTATGCAAGAGTTCAACTCCATCAGCCAAAATCGAAAAAATATCTTTTTTATAGTCCTTAGACAAGTCGGAGCAAGTCATTCTTGCTCCGATTTTTTTATGATATTCCAGCGAAAGCGGCAAGAAAAAAACACGCCTAAATGAACATCTATTTATCCCCCAATGATTTCAAAATGATTACAAAAATGGAACCTAATTTCAAAATAAATTGACACAGATCGGGCCAAAGCATATAATTAACAATGGTGGTATTAATGGAAAAAAGTAAATATAGGCAGTTCAAATTTATTGTCCTGTTTCCGCTTATTATTTTATATTTTGAAATCGTTTTCAGAATTTTTACTACAGGGAATTTTTTCAGCTCCAGCTTCTTCCCCATGCTGTTTTTCAGCCTTGCATACGGCGGGATCGGATATCTTTTGTCCTCACTGCATAAAAATATTAAGGTAAACAAATGGATCGCCGCCGCTTTGATTTTTTTCACCTGCCTTCTCTATATCGTACAGTTTCTCATTTATAAGCAGTTCAAGCAGTTTTACGATATAAACACCATGACGGGCGGCGCGGGAGACGCTGTCACGAGCTTTTTTTCCGAAATTATGCATCTAATCTTCCCGCAGGGCGGCATTTTTGTCATACTGCTGTTTTTGCTTCCGTTTATTCTGTATCTTATTTTCAGCGCAAGGCTTATTCCCGCGATCCGCGGTAATTTTGCAACGAGAATCGTATCCGCTGGCGCTTCGGCAATTTCTTATGGCATTGCGCTCGTGCTTGTCTTTACAAGCAGCATTTATGCCCCGGTTTATCGTACGCAGTATAATTTTCAGTCGGCGGTGAGCAATTTCGGACTGATCACCGGGATGCGTTTGGATCTCCAGAACAATCTGTCCGGAGGAGATCTTTCTTTTGAGCAAGAGGACACCACAGTATTTTATACGGGCGAAGCCGACGAAGCGGAAGAGCAGCCAGAAAAGCCTCCTGCGGAGGAGCCGTCAGCTTCCCCCATCGTATACGGATATAACACGATCGATATTGATTTCAATCAGCTCAATGAGAACGCTTCCGACCAGATTAAGGCGCTGAACGAATACGTGCAAAGCCTTGCTCCTTCCAGGCAGAACGAGTACACAGGCCTTTTTAAAGGGAAAAACCTTATCCTGATAACCGCCGAGGCTTTTTCAGCCGAGGTAATCGATCCCGAGCTTACGCCGACGCTTTACCGGCTCGCAACGAAGGGAATTAACTTTACCGATTATTATCAGCCGTCAAGCGCCGGAACGACAGGCGGAGAATATCAGATTATATTCGGAATGATGCCCACCGACGGCGGCATGTCTTTTAAAAACACATCCGATCATCTTAATTACTACACAATGGGCAGCCAGCTAAACCGCCTGGGATATTACGGGAAGGCGTTTCACAACAATACATATACCTATTACGACCGTGATGTCACCCATAATAATCTTGGGTATTCCGACGGCTTTATGGGCTACGGAAACGGAATGGAGCAGTACGTAAAAAATACGTGGCCGCAGAGCGACTATGAAATGATCAGCGGAACGCTTCCGACTTATATCGACAAGCAGCCCTTTAATGTTTATTATATGACGGTGAGCGGGCACAGCAATTA
>CAKTAA010000189.1 GCA_934526185.1 uncultured Eubacteriales bacterium
GTGCATCCAGTACGGTCAACTGGCTGATTGGAAGCACATTTTCTGCTCTGGGGGTGGGATTTTTATCCTATATCTCCCAGTCGATTGGCGCTGGGGAAGCGCAGAAGGCCAGACGGGCGTCTGGGCAGGCGGTGACGACAGTGCTGGCAGTCGGTCTGCTTTTCACCGTTCTTACTATGGCGCTGAGCAGTAAAATTCCGGTTTGGATGCAGGTGGATGCAGGCATTCAGGACATGGCCGCACGATATTTCTTTATCCTGTATACGCCGATGCTGTTCCGCGCGGCAAGTATGATTTTTGGAACGGTTCTCCGCGCCGTCGGCGATACCAAAACGCCGATGTGGGTGGGGCTTGAAGTAAATATCATTAATATTATTCTGAACTTCCTTTTGATCTATCCGACGCGGACAGTCTCCCTCTTTGGTATGACCGCGACGATGCCCGGCGCCGGTTGGGGGATCGAAGGCGCCGCTGTTGCCAGCGCGATCGCTTATACATACGGCGGCGTTGCCATCACATATATGTTATGGCGCCATCAGGATATTTCGCCCCGCGGCCAGCGTCTGCGGCCAGATCCGGCGGTGCTGAAGCCGTGCCTGCGCGTCGCCTTTCCGAACATGCTTCAGCGGTTCGCCACCTCCTTGGGCTATGTGGCGTTTGCATCCATGATTAACGCCCTTGGTGAAACGGCGACAGCCGCGCACACCATAGCCAACACAGTGGAATCCGCCTTTTATATCCCAGGCTGGGGAATGCAGACGGCGGCGGCCACACTGGCAGGGAATGCATGGGGCGCAGGAGATGAAAAGAGACTGAAACGTCTTGCCCGGACGATTCTGCCGCTTGAAGTTGGGCTGATGATCCTTTCGGGCGGACTGCTCTTTCTCTTCGCTCCGCAGCTTATGCATCTGTTCTCACGGGACGCACAGGTGATCGCTTTGGGTGTCACTGTGCTGAGAATGGTGGCAGTATCGGAGCCGTTTTACGGCGTACCCATTGTGATTGAGGGAATCATGCAGGGAATCGGAAACACGGTTGCGCCGTTTGTCTATAATGTACTTGGCATGTGGTGTGTGCGGATTGCAGGCACCTTTGTCTGCACACGGCTTTTGGGCGGCGGCCTTATCGCCGCATGGGGCTGTATGATCGCGCACAATATGCTGCTTTTCGTCCTGTTCACCGTTCATTATCTCACCGGAAGATGGAAAAAAGGAAAACCGCGAACAGCGGATGGAAATGAGTATTAGGATAAATCTGACGGGTATAACACAAAAAAGCGATGTATTCTCCTGTTACAGGAGAATATATCGCCTTTTTGTGTTGTTTTCATCTTATCCGGCCGCTTCGGCTGTCCCGTATTTTTCGCGTCCGGCGGCGAGAATTTGCTGAAGTTCTTGCATGGTGGTGTACTCGCCCTCGCCTTGCAGATACACCGGCAGGAGTTCGGTTTTTACGGTGCCATTTGGCTCCGCGCGGAAAATCGAGTGTATCGGCGTAAGAATGCCATAGCCGAAAGTATCAAAGTATTTGTCGTAATACGATTTATCTACTCCGCCCTCCAGTTTAAAATTCGACATATCACGCCGGTCGTACAAAAAGAGAATAAAGCTGTTTTCCTGTCCTGCCACATCTAATGCGGTAAGTGCGCTTGGAAAGCTGTGCACATGATATGTTTTTTCGGATTCTATTGGCATTTCTATTCGGGAATTTGCCAAAATGGTGTTTACCTGAAACGTATAAACGTCAGACGGAAGCGAATATTCTTCCCAAGGCTCTCTGATGTCGTAATGTTCCGGTCCGGAGGTTACTTCTACACGTACAGCAACAGATAGCTGTTCAAAAAAATCCTGCTCTGATACGTCGCTCCAATTCGCAGAGACGGCACCCGGACTGTCCAGCTTAATTGCCGTAAAGGTTTTTGGACGAATCATGGCAACTGTCATGATAACGGCAAACGCCAGTAAAATCGCGGATGGAAACAGGAACTGCGGACGGAGCCATTTTTTCCTTTGCGCCATAATCGTTTTCTCCCTTCAAAAATTATTGAAATGCTTTTTTCCTTTATGATTGCGTATCAAACTCTTTTATCCCATATTTTTCCCGTCCGGCGGCGAGAATTGCACTGAGTTCAAGCCACGAAGTATATTCGCCCTCTCCACGCAGATACTCCGGCAGAAGTTCGGTTTTTACGGTGCCGTCATATTCTCCGGGAATAACCGAAATGTTCGGTGCTAAAATCTCATAACCGAAGGTATCAAAGTATTGTTTATAATAGTATGCGCTGTATCCTTTATGCGGCATGAAATCCTCTGTGTCCCTTCTGTCATGCAGAAAAAGAAGAAAACAGTTTTCCTGCTCTGCAACATTCAGTTCAGCAAGCGCGTCCGGCAGTCCATGAATACGGAAGATTTTTCCAGACTCAAACAGTGGATATTTGCGCGCGTCAGCTAAAAGATCTCCAATAAAAAATTCATAGACATCCACAGGATGCGCCTGTTCTTCCCACGGTTCTTTTATTTCATAATGCTCCGGCCCCGCTGTGATTGAAACGCTCAGTGCGACGGACATTTCCTGATAAAAAGTCTCTTCATCAATTTCCGGCCAGATGACGGAAGAAGTACTGCCTGCCTCGTCCAAACGGACAGCGGTGAACGTCTGCTGTGGACGAAACGCAGACGCAATAATTACCGCCGCAAACGCCAGTAAAATTGCCGCTGGAAACACAAACTGCGGCTGAATCCATTTTCTTCGTTGCGTCATAGCGGGATCTCCTTTCAAAAATTGCTGAAATGCTTTTTCCCTTTATGACTGCGTATCAAACTCTTTTATCCCATATTTTTCCCGTCCGGCGGCGAGAATTTCCTGAAGCTCGTGCATGGTGGTGTACTCGCCCCCGCCTTGCAGATACTCCGGCAGGAGTTCGGTTTTAACCTGAAAGCCTTCCGTTGGAATAATAGAGCAGGAGGGTGTAATTATTCCATAGCCGAACATATCAAAATAGTCGTCGTAATAATCAGCGGAAACACCGGCTTTCGGTTTAGAATTCAGA
>CAKTAA010000190.1 GCA_934526185.1 uncultured Eubacteriales bacterium
AATGTTAAGGGGATCATGTCTGCCCCGTTAAAACACATCCCGCTGGCAGAACGGGATAAAAACGACCCGGAGCAGCGTTTGGGGACTGTTTTGGATGTTATCCTGTCCGAGTTTAACAAGTTGGGATATAAGACGGTATACGGGATATTGGATGCTGTCAATTATGGTGTCCCGCAATTCCGGGAACGGTTTGTTTTGATTGGAAGCCGGGACAATGAAGATATTTTTCTGCCCTTCCCGACCCACTTCCAGATGCACCAGGACCCGCAATACCGCTGGCGCACCCTAAACGATACAATCCGCGATTTGGAATATGACTGTGGGGAATGTGCTGCGTTCAGTAAAGACCGCCTTGCATACCTCCGCCTTGTCCCGGAGGGCGGGAATTGGCGCGACCTCCCGGAAGATGTGCGGAAAGATGCAATGGGCGGCGCTTATGGCTCCGGCGGCGGGAAAGTCGGCTTTTACCGGCGGCTGTCTTATAGCCAGCCGTCCCCGACATTGGTTACTTCCCCGGTACAAAAAGCAACCATGATGTGCCACCCGACCCAAGACCGGCCTTTAAGCATCCGGGAATATGCCCGCATCCAGCAGTTCCCCGATGGTTGGAAGTTCATGGGGACAAGCGCAGCGAAATACCGTCAGATTGGCAACGCCGTCCCGGTGGGGTTGGCGTTGGCGCTGGGGAAAGCGGTGCTTTCCGTTGCGGATCAATCCGCTGAACTCCGTACAAAACGGTTCAGAGGGACGGACATCCATCAAAAACTGAAACAAGCCATTGAAATAGGAGGTAACTGCTATGCCCATTAATAACAACTACAACGAAGATGCCATTGTAGAAGCGATTGCAACCGCATTGGACAATTTCTTCACGAACTTAATTAGTAACATCGACAAGCTCAACATCAAAAAAGTCATGAAGCGCAAGAACCCGTACCTGTTCCGGGCCAAAGCCATGAATGGGGCGGCCCAGATTATTGACGCGATCCTCGCTGCTTTTGTGTCCTCGTCCGAGGAAACGATTTTCGGGAATGTGTTCTTTGAGCCGATTGCCACCGCAGCCGCACAGGGGCAGAAAGCGTTGGCGGAAGGCGTAGATATTATGGTGGAACGGGATAATACCATCTATGCTATCGCTGTAAAATCCGGTACAAGCGTTTTCAATGCAGACAGCCGCAAGAAGCAGGAGCAAAACTTCATGGCGGCAAGCAAGCTGGCGCAGCAGGCGAAGAAACGCTTTGTCCCGATTGTCGGCTACGGCTATGGGAAGAAGAAAACCTCTACCCGTGGCCTTCCCAAGTTTTACATGGAATTGGCGGGCAAGGATTTCTGGACAGAGCTGACCGGCGATGAAGAATTCTACATAAAGCTGATCCGCTTCATGGACAAGCTGCCGGAAAAGTATGTGGAGGAATTCGATACTTCTTATCAGAAAGCGGCTAACCGGCTCGTCCGCGAGTTTACCCAGGAATTCTGTTTTGAAGATGGCAGCATTGATTGGGAGAAACTTGTGGAGTTCAATTCTGGAAATTGAGAAAGGAGAAAATCATGGCTGAAAACAATTCTTATCCTATGTTGAGTGTGAGTAACTGGTGGAATATCCGTAAAAAGTTCAAGCAGACTATACCTGGAACTGTAACTGCCAGTTATCTTTCCAGTGTATTGAATATGCAAGAGCGTTCTGCATCAAACAATATTATGCCATACCTCCGTCAGATTGGAATTATTAATGCGGAGGGAAAAACAGGTGAACGGGCTAAGCAGTGGAGAGATGATATTGACTATCCAAGGGTTTGTGATGAAATAAGAAAAGAGATATATCCGCAAGAACTTTTGGATATTCCTTGTGTTACTGATGAGGATAGAGAGAGTATAAAAAGATGGTTTGCACGTACGACTGGAACTGGTGAAAGTACAGTCGGAAAAATTACTGCGTTCTATTTCTTACTCTGCGATAAGGATCCGTCTAAGGAGCCTGCTACTAAACAAGGAAATAGCACAAAGGCTAAGTCTACCTCTCTCTCATCTCCAAAACTTGTTAATGTTGAAACAGAAGGTGGCTCCAAGGAAAATATACAGAATCAACAAACAGATGCAAGTAATGCTCGTTCTGTTTGTAAGCCTAATATTCCTGCAATCAATATCAATTTGCAGATTCATATTTCGTCGGATGCATCACCGGAACAAATTGACAAAATATTTGAAAGCATGAGTAAGCATATTTACAAGGATAGATGATTAAATGGATAAAGAATTCCAAAACTATGCCATTACTCTTATTGATGAATTAAAAACGATTGCACCACCAGCGTATGTTCCGCCCAGCGATGGAGCAAAGCCTAAAACAGAAATGGTTATAGCTGGTTCATTGGTAGCAAATACCCGAGGGTACATTGAGCGTGTAGTAGCACAAATAAATGGCACATACGAAAATGGTTGGTATGATGGTTGTGCAGTTATGATACGGCGGCTGCTTGAAACGCTAATTGTTGAGGCATTCGAAAACTATAAGATTGCAACAAAGATTCAAAATCCAAAAACAGAAGATTTTTACTATTTGAGCGATTTGATTTCTTTCACGCTTTCAGAGTCAAGCTGGAATCTTTCTCGAAACAGCAGACAAGCTATGCCCAAATTAAAAACCGTTGGTGACTTGTCTGCCCATAGTAGGCGATACAATGCACATAGAAGCGATATCGATAATATCATTCTAGATTTGCGTGTAGTTGTTCAAGAACTTCTCTATTTAGCAGGCTTAAAGTAAACGCACTTATATCTCTGCTGCCACTCCCGAAACCGTCCAGTTTTTTGATGTTTCCTGCTCACAAAGGCCTGTCCGTTTTCCTGCCGGACAAAGTGAACGTTTTCATCCAAATCCTCGTTATCAGGAATAACCCGCTATACTCTTTGCAAGCAAAGCCGTGTAAGCCCCTTTTAAGCCTTATCCGTAATGCGCAGCTTGATTCTAAAACTTTATAAAAATCAACGGTGTATAAAATTACTTATGTACTATAAGAAACCGACAGCCTGATACTGCAA
>CAKTAA010000191.1 GCA_934526185.1 uncultured Eubacteriales bacterium
AGCGTCAGGAATCATTTTTGCCGTCGGACAAAACAGCAGCATGCCGCCGGAAAACGACAACCGCTGCAACGGTTGTCCTCTCTGGAATTCCACCGCGTTCTTCCTTGCACACAGTTCAGGAGCGGTTGCTTTTCCGTATCGGATGCTTCCGGCAGGGCAATTGCAGCCGTCTTTTGTCAGCTGATCAATGAGACGGGCTATCGAAATTTTTCTGTTTGCTTCTGCGGAACCTTTATGCAAAGGGTCGAGACAATCCGGCAGGTTGATCCTTCCGAGTCAGGTACATGATATAGTGATGCAAGTAACTTTTTATGACAATTTGAAAAGATGAGGAATTTGCTGTAACAGGATCAGTAAAAATCAGATTGTTTTTGGTGGATGCAGCAAGGATGGATCACGAGTTGATTCTAGCTCAACTTGAAGAGGACAGCATGGTAGCCCGGGCGGGAGGGAAAGCCTCCTGAAATCCAAACGGGGGAAGTGCCCTCTCTGCGCCCGAAGCAACATTCTTGGGATCGCCCGTAGCCAAGTTCAAACGGTGCGGATAAATATGTTTAAATGGTACTCAATGGAACTTGAATTTGTTTGTAAAAAACTAGTTTAACGAGTATATTGTTGTGCGAAAAACATTAAGAGGTGAATGCCCTAACGGAATATGGCACAAGCTATGAGTACTAATGCTTCCCCTGCTATCTCGATGCTACTAGAAGCTATTGGCGATAAAGCATTAGCTTCTCTGATGAAAATTATTCCTCCATTAGAGCAAAGAGGGAAGGTTTTCATATCATATTCATGGGATTCAGAAGAACATTGTCGATGGGTGTGGAAACTTGCCTCGAAACTATTGAGAATTGGAATTGATGTACAAATCGATAAATATGACACAAGAGGCGGACAGTATCTAGCTGGCTTTATGGCAGAAAATGCTCGTAGTTGTCCTTTCGTTATTTGTGTATGCTCAGACAAATACTTAGAAAAATCAAGAGGTGACGCACGAAATGGTGTGAAATATGAAACAGAACTTATCGGAAAGCGAGTTTCTCTTTCTGGTTCCTCTTTTGTTATACCTATAATCAAAAATAATTCTCTACCAGAAGAAAAAAAATTACCCGATTTTCTTCCGAACTCAAAGTATTTTGACTTTAATGACCCTTCTGACGATTGTCATAATTTTTCCGAACTTTTTGCCCGACTGATCAACTTAGATATAAAGCGTAAGCCGTCACAAGATGTTGAACATAATCAACAGAGCGCGGCTATTCGACAGTATCTTCTATTGGTACAACGTTTTTGGGATGCACCTGAAGATAGCCAAGATGAGGGGCTGTTAATGCAAGAGATCAATTTGTGCTTCCCTTCTAATGTTATTGCTCCTCTATCAACTGATGTTGCAGTGAAGAAGGCAACTAAAAAGACCCTATTGCCCTCTGCTTTTGTTGTGAATTTGATGGGCCGATGGAATACTAACTTCTCTGGCGATCAAGAGATTATTAATTTTTGGGCGGGAGACGGTCAGGATGAGTAGCAATAAGAATAAATTAAAATCGTTGGTTAAGTCCGGTGCTGTTTCCATGAAAGATGAAGTTTTCAAAGTCAAAGACCGTTTGGCATTATGGAAAGAAATGGCGCCTTCTATCTTTGATGATGATCTTGACAAATTAAAAAAATCGATTCTTGCTGTATTTAAATCGGACAACCCTAAATTGGAATTGGAAAAAAATGAGCGAATTTTTGCCAATATCCGTGGTAAAGTTTCGAAATACTCTCCCGAACTATGTCAAGGCTTGGCTGAAACGGTTGCTTTGTTAGGTAACTATTCAGACGAATTGGTTCATTGTTCTACACAGAAACGCAATAACATTGCATCTGAAATTGTTAGGGAAATATTCCAAGATATGACCTGGAAGCGTTGGGCTAGTTTGAGCAATTATCTATCTTTGTTTGCTGAAGCTGCTCCCGACGTTTATCTCTCAGTCATAGAAAACTTGCTTTCTGACTCAGAAGTTCTAACCCAAATTCAACAAGAAGAAGGAGATGTTCTTTCTGGAGGGCATTATTGGACAGGCATAACTACTTCCTTAGAAGTTTTAGCATGGGATGATGTTTATTTTGCTAGAGTGGTTGATATCTTATCACGATTGGCTGCAATGGACAAAGGCGGCAATTTTTATCCAAGACCCTCCAGCTCACTGGTTGATATTTTCTTGCCATGGCGGCCTCAGACATTGGCTCCGATTGAAAAGAGAATTGCAATTGCGAAAGTTTTGGTCGCTAAAACCCCCTCTGTTGGTTGGGAAGTTCTTTCAAAGCTCCTGTATAGCGAATATCAAATCACATCAGGAACACGTCGCCCTTCTTGGCGAAAGCCATTACCCGAAGATTTTTCGCCTAGAGTTTCTGGTGATGAATACAATGACTCGCTTAAAGCGTATGAAGAAATATTAATCGAAATGGCTAAAGATAACATTGCATATGTTCCCGAAATAATTCCGTTGTTGGATCATTTTAGCCTAGAATCGTTTTCTAAAGCTGTAAATGTTCTCAAGTCACTTGAGTCAATATCTCTCTCTGACGATACGAAGGAAGTCATTTGGACTGTATTGTTGAAGTTTATCGCAAAGCATCGTCGTTTTCGTAAAGCTCAATGGGTCTGTACAGAGGATGAGTTAAAAGAGCTTCAAGAAATTTGTGATGCATTAAAACCCCAAGAAATATTCAATCTTTACAAACATTTATTTACCATAGATCACGTCCCATTATATTCGGATGATAATTACCAGTCCGAAGAGGATAGAATAGCAAAAGAGAAAGCTAAAGCAATAAAGGAAATCTATAACCAAGGATGCCTCCCCTTAGTTCTGGATTTTTGTAAGATTGTCTCCAGCCCATATGCGGTGGGATATCATCTCGCTGCACTTGTAACAGACGAGCTAGATAATGAAATAATGCCCTCTTTATTGGAGACAGACAAAGATTATCTTGATTTATTCTTGACAGGATATCTTTCGAAGCGCTTTAGTAT
>CAKTAA010000192.1 GCA_934526185.1 uncultured Eubacteriales bacterium
TGGGTATTTTCAAATATGAGAATATTTTCGGGATCGTTCTTCAGTCTTTTCTTCAGCTTGTTGGACTTGGAATAGGTCTTGAAGTTTACGGTGTCACCGGCATATTCCTGATTCGCCAACATCTTTCGTACCGTTGTCTGCGCCCAGTGATACGGTCTTGTTAAATCGGGATTGCCGGATTTGCTGCCTGTTGTCTTGAAAGCATATACGCTTGGGGACAAAATCTGCTCTTTTGAAAGCCTGTCGCAGATTTTCACGATGCCGAAGCCGTTTGCGTACATCTCAAAGATGCGTCTGACAACCGGCGCGGTTTCCGGATTTGGAATAAACTGTTTTGGATTATCTGGATCTTTCATATACCCATACGGAATAGTTGTCCCGACCCGTTCACCGCGTTCACCTTTGGCTCTTTGTACAGCTCTGATCTTACGGCTTGTATCTCTGGCGTAAAAATCGTTGAAATAATTCTTGATACCGGAGAAATCGCTGACGCCGTTCGCACTGTCTACTCCGTCGTTGACAGCGATAAACCGCACATCGTACTGCGGGTGCGGGAAGGTAATTTCCATCAGCATTCCCGTTTGCAGATAATCTCTGCCGAGACGGGATTGGTCTTTCACGATCACGATTCCGACCTTACCGCATTCCACATCGGTCATCATTCTCTTGAAGCTCGGACGGTTAAAATCAGCGCCTGAGAAGCCGTCATCCACATAAAATTGAATGTTTGGAAAGCGATGTTCCTCTGCATACTTTTTTAGCATCAGCCTTTGGTTTTCAATGGACAGGGATTCACCAAGCCTTTCATCCTCCTGCGAGAGCCTGCAATAGAGTGCTGTTATTAAATTTCTGTTTGTATTTTCGGTTGATTTCATTTTCACATTTCCTTTCCGAGCGAGGCTTCGCTCTGTCAAACCGAATAGGATACGACCACAACATATCACTACTCCGGTCAAAAGTCCAGCGGCAATACCACTAACTTTTTTGACCGTTTATCAGATAATTGAATTTATCTTTTGCGCCTTCATCGTTTGTTCCGACAGGAAAGCAAGCCAACACAGGATATTGCTTTCCGTCAATTATCAATTCATAACCGAGACCGATATGCTGTTTTTCTTCCGTTCCTGTTCTCAGCTTGAGAATTTTCTCACGCCTTTTTCGCAGTAATTCATAATCAATTTCTTTCATAGGATTCCTTTCTCCGATTTTGTATCGGTATAGATATTAAAGTGACTGTGTGTCCTTGCGTTTGAACAAGTCATCCAGTCTGACCTTGCCCCTTGTCCGGCGGACATTTCGAATCGCTTCTTTCCGCATTTCTTCAATTTCTCTCGGAGTAAAATCCAAAGTTTCCGAGAACATCCGCATGATGAGCTCCATCTCCACGGCGTAGCGGAACATACTTTTTGCAATCTGCAGGGTCTGCGCTTCGCTCATCTCTGCGATAGCCTTTGACAGCTTTTCGCTGATGACCGTATCGTTTTCGCCCAGCAGCTTATCCGCAATCAGGTTATCCACGGCAGAAGAAACAAAATCATTTCGGGAGCGATAGCCGTATTTTTTAACCGCACTGTCCATTCTTTCTACCACTTCTCTGTCCAAATACAAGCTGATTCTCTGCTTTTTCTCAGAATCCATATTTGCTCCTTTCCCGGTGCTGCACCAAAGTACAGCACCGTATTTTATTGCCTGAAATGCCTTTGTTTCGGGCTTTTTCTCATTTCCGCAGCCCTGTTTTTGACATCAAAGTCCAAAACAGGTGTACCTGCAACCCCGAATTTCAGTGAACGCAAAAACCTCCGGAAACCGCCGTAACCACGCCGTTCTTCGGTCGGCATTGCCGTCCGATGTGGACCGCGGCGGGGGCGTCTACAACCCCGCTGCTTTCTCCTGCAATCAAATCGACACGCTCAAACTGTAACTGCAACCCCGTATCATCTGCCGATCGATTCTGTATGCTTTTGACTGATGGCTTGAGCCGCTTTGTTCGGCTCACAAACCGCTCACAATCGTTTTTATTCTGTTCGTTCGGGTGTATAGTGGTCTGCTCTTTGGCTCGCCCAAAATCGCGCGACAGGGGGCAAATCCTTCTCTGTGACGATTGTGACGATATTTTGAGGAGCAGAGACTGTGACGGTATCGTCATCCTGACAAATCAAGTTGTGGCAAGGGTTTGCGGACTGTGTGACGGTTCTTTTCCGCACACCGTTTCAATCGTCATAACGTCATTACCGTCATAGATAATCAGCAGTTCCCTGCACTTTCCTGTCCGGCTGCAGGTGAATTCCACGCCCATATTGTTCAGTTCTTTTTCATACCGATTCAGTTTTCGTGTGAGAACATTTCCGTTGATCCCGCCGCCCAGCTTTTCAGATAGCTCACTTGCCGTTCCGCAGAATCCTTTTTCTGCTGTCAGATAGTTCATCAGCAGAGGGAAGAACACTTCGCTCTTTAAAGAATTGACAACCGGCGTATCGCTCGAAACAAATATCCATTCGTTTGTTTCCTCATCTCTGCGGATATTTAAAATCTGTTCCTCCACATCCCGCCCTTTGATATACAGCTTGGCGTCCTTGTCCACGACATTTTCCCGCTTGAGAACATAGCTGCCGTCCGCCGCACCCAGCAGTCCGGTCGAGCCTGTCACCATATTGTGCGGATCGCTGTCAAACTGTTTCCGCAGATGCTGTACCACCACAATGGCAATGCGGTATTTATCCGCAAGAGCTTTTAACAATCCAATGTCTTTGTAATCGTTAGCATACAGATTGGACTCTCCGCTGTTTTCACGAACCTTTTGCAGCGTGTCTATGATGACGAGATTGGTATCGGGATGCTCGGTGATAAATTCCTCGATCTGCTCACACAGTCCGTCCGATAAAGATTTGGACAGTGTTGCAAAGTGGAGATTTTTCGGCGCGTCCTCCGTCAGATCCATCAGCCGCTGCTGGATACGGTTGAGGCTGTCCTCTAAGCACAGCGACAGCACCGTTCCTTTTTCTGTCTGCA
>CAKTAA010000193.1 GCA_934526185.1 uncultured Eubacteriales bacterium
ATAGCAACATTATCGAGGTGCAGACCCACAACACCGATCTGAAAAAGCGGCTGACAGCATTTGCAGCGAATTACCCGGAGTGCTGCCGCCAAATTGACGATGACGAGCAAGGCGGACTGACCTTTAAGATTGAAAAAGGCAGATTGAGTTTTCGGCTGACTGCACCGTATAGTGAGGAGCGGAAACAGGCGGCAAGCGAGTGGGCGAAGAAGAATGGAATCAAAGGTTAATGTCGAAATGTTCAAAAATTTTTGCTATAATTTTTTGGAAGGTGTAACGAAAGCCAATTAAAAAGTGCTTATAAGGGTGAAAGGCCTTTTACTACAGAGGAAAGGAGATGAAGGCTTTGGATGACACTAAGATTATAGACCTGTTTTTTGAACGCGATGAAACCGCAATCCGGTACGCCTCCGAAAAATATGGAAACCGTCTGCGTTCGCTATCCCACAGTATTGTAAAAGATAGGCAGACTGCCGAGGAATGTGAAAATGATACTTACATGGAAGCGTGGGATACGATTCCGCCCCATGAGCCAAGAAGCTATCTGTATGCGTTCCTTGCCCGGATCATCCGTCATCTTTCCCTGAACTGTTGCCGTGACCGCAGTCGGCTGAAACGCAGTGCATTCATATGCGAACTCAGTGCAGAGATGGAACAGTGTGTTCCTGCGCCCGACGATGTTCAATGCCGCATCGAGGATAAAGTCTTTGCCGATGCGATCAATGAATTCCTCAGCCGACTGGATGAGGAAAAAAGAAATATTTTTGTTCGCCGGTATTGGTATCTGGATTCCATAGCTTCCATCTCCGAACGCTTCGCCTTATCACAGAGCAAAATTAAAACGACGCTCTTTCGCTGTCGAAATGAGCTTCGAAAGTATCTTGAGAAGGAGGGTTACTCCATATGAAAGGAAATGATTTTTTAGAAAAGATGGGGCTGATTGATCCTGCCTATGTTGAAGCAGCAGATACCGCAACGAACAAAAAGAAAATTTCCTGGATGCAGTGGGGAGCGATTGCTGCTTGTTTTGCAATCATTGTTGTTGCAGCAACGATGCTCTTCCCACACGATGAACCAGAATTGTCCTCTGACCTGCCGATGCTGTCGATTTCTGAAAACACTTCGGGTGAAATGGGATATGAGGGATATATGGCTTATGACATTTCGGAACTCGTAAACGCGAATCCCTGGAATGAAGAATCCGAGATATCCGCACTCCCTGTCTATCAAAACCTCTTGCACTATGATGAACACCTCCATGCATCAGGGGCGGATTATGGTAAAATGCGGGAATTTATCCTGGATGTTGCCGGGAGATTGGGGCTTGATCCAAACAGCCTGACAATCACGGACAATGCACCAAGCGAAGAAGAAAAACAGCAAATAACAAAAAAGTATGAAACGGGAGGCTCGGTTGTTCCTGATGGATATTTTGATCCGACTGCACTAATCATAGAAGCCGATGGAATAAAAATAGAAGTAGACCAAACCATGACAGCGACGATACATTTTGATCCTGTCGTATCTCTCCCGGAAGAGTATAACTTTACCCATTATGCGTCCTACGCTGATACGGCTGCCGTGGCAAATTATTTAAAAAGCGAATATAGAGAGCTGATTGGCATGGACAATCCTCAAGTAAACATTCATGGTGGGGATTACAATATCTATAGCCGGCAAAGTTTTTCCATTGAGTTTTTTGATGCGGCCGACCATGATATCGAGCAAATCATCAACTACAATTTCAATCGGGTGGCATTCTATTGTGATGACAATGGAAAGCTGTTCCTGGCAAGGGTATTTCAGCCCGATTTGTCAAAGAAAATGGGGGATTATCCAATCATCAGTTCGGGTAAGGCAAAAGAGCTGTTGTTAAATTTCAATTATCTTTCGACTGTCCCGTATGAATTTCCCGGCGCAGAGTTTATCAAGAAAGTCGAACTCATCTACAGGACAGGCGGATATGAAGCGTACTATATGCCATACTATCGCTTCTATGTTGAACTGCCGGAAGCTGAACACGAAAATGGATTAAAAGACTACGGAGCATTTTATGTTCCTGCGGTGGAAGGCACCTATATTTCCAATATGCCAACATGGGACGGAAGTTTCAACTAAGTGGAACCGGAATTATCCCTTGGCAACAAGGGCGCACTTCTATACAGGGTAAACCCTGTATGCGTGCGCTCTGCGAGGCAGACAGCCCGGACAATGATTGTCCGGGCTGTCTTGCGTCACTGCGTTCCGTACAAGGGGCTGCACCCCTTGCGCCGCTTATGCGGCTATCCTTGCCCGCTTCGGATGGAAAACAATCTGTTTGCACAGACAGTTTCCCATCCAAAGCCTAAAACTCAACACGCAAATTTTACCGCTTGTCCGAAAGACAGGCGGTATTTTTATCTGTAAGTAAAGGAGGAATCTACGATGCCAACAACCGAAAAACTGAAACAGGAGATCGCAGATGCAGAAAAGAAGTTGACGCAGGAGCGCAGCAGGCTCCAGCGGCTGCAAAATCGGAAATCCTATTATGAGAAGGGAGACAGGAAGAAACGGGCGCACCGCCTCATTACCAGAGGGGCCGCCGTGGAGAGCATCGCACCGTTGGCGAAAGTTCTGGGCGAAACAGAGTTCTATGCTTTTATGGAAAAAGTTTTCGCTTTGCCGGAAGTCAGGGCTTTGTTGATGGAGGCAGTCAATGCACACAATCAGGCAAGCCAGAAAGGAAAGGGATAAGTATCGCACTATTTCACTTCCATGTTACCCAGATCAAACGCAGCGCAGGGCAATCCGCTGTTGCGTCCGCTGCTTACCGATCCGGTGAAAAGCTGCACAGTGAGTATTACGGAGAGGACAGCGACTACACCTGGAAAGGCGGTGTCCTCTGTTCTGAAATCCTGCTGCCGCCCCACGCTCCGCCTTCCTTCGCAGACCGGCAGACCCTGTGGAACGAGGTGGAAAAGGCAGAACGGGGCAAGAAAGCCCAGCTTGCATACAGTTTTGATA
>CAKTAA010000194.1 GCA_934526185.1 uncultured Eubacteriales bacterium
AGTGCAGCCTCTTCCTCAGCCTTGGCGTTGTTATAGGCAGACAGCGCCGCCTGATAGCTTTGAGCCGCTTCCTTTCTTGTCGCTGAAATCTGCGCAAGCTCGTCCTCTAACTTCTGCAGCGCCGCCTGATCCTCTGCTACAGTCGTCGCTTCGGCCGGAAGCTCCGTCTGTGGAATTACAACGATAAGCAAAGTCGCGCACAGAATGCCGCACGCCGCACGCCGGAAGATTTTTCTTTTTACCGCCGATCTATGCTTCTTCATATTCATTACCGCGCCTTTGCATAAGCAAAGGTTCCTTTACATGATTTATTCTGTCAGTTGACGACAGGGATATCGCTGTCCGCACCGATTGTAGGTTTTGGCAGCAGCACAGATATAAAATCCGCACTGCCGCGCCCCCTTTGCCGACTCAGACACGCATGTATTTTCTGAGGGAAATACAGCTCCCGAGAATTCCTGCGAAAACACCGACCGCAAAGAACGCAATCAGCGTATAAATGCCCACCGCAGAGAACTCCACAACGCTGAACATCTGATAAGTGGAAACTACATACCGATACACGTAATTATACATATACCATTCGAGCAAAAAGCCGATTCCCGCCGAGAAAACGCCGATAAGCGCACCCTCCAGCACAAACGGCACCGCCATGAAAAAGTTGGTTGCGCCCACATAGCGCATCGCCGTGATTTCGCGGCTTCTGGACTCCACAGCCAGCTTGACCGTATTGATGATAATAAAGATGCTGACAACAAACAGCACAGCCAGAAACCACAGAAAGATGAAAGAAATACCGTTCTTCGTACTCTCAATGGACTGCGCAATATCCATGCGGTTGGTAACCTTTTCCACACCGTCAATCTGTCCTAAATTGTAAACAAGCGTCGATACACCATCGTTGCTTTCATATGTTATTCTGAAACTGTCCGCCAAAGGATTCTCATCCAGCTCATCCAGTAGATAAGCGTATTCGCCGTAACGTTCTCTTTCGCTTGCCAACCCCTCTTCCTTAGATATATATCTCACGGATTTTACATTGTCAAGCGTGTCGATCTTTGCGCTGATCTCAGCGACCTTTTCATCCGTCGCCTCATAGTCGACGAAGACAACAACTTCATTTAGCGTCGCCACTTCCTCCAGGTTGACATCAATATTATAAACCAAAAGCGCAAAGCTTCCCATAAGCATCAGGCAAGACATAAGAACCGTTACCGAAGCGAGAGTCATCACGCCGTTTCTCCAGAGCCCTTTAAAGCTCTGCCCGAAAAAATAAAAGATACTATACCTGCGCACGGAACATCCCTCCCACCCGGTCGTCGATCACCCTTCCCTCACGCAGCGTAACTACACGTTGTCTGAAATGATCCACTATGTTTTTTTCATGAGTTACGACGATTACAGTCTTGCCCTTTTGGTTAATCTTTTTCAGCAGGTTCATAATCTCCAGCTTCATTTTCGGGTCGATGTTTGCCGTAGGCTCGTCCGCTATAATAATCTTCGGATTGTTGGCCAGCGCACGCGCCAGCGCCACACGCTGCTGTTCCCCTCCGGAAAGCTCAGCAGGAAAACTTTTATACTTATCCATCAGATTGACAATGCTCAAAATCGTAGGCACACGGTTTTTTATCGTCTTCGATGATTCTCCTATGACGCGCATGGCAAACGCCACGTTTTCATAGACTGTCTTTTTTTCAAACAACCTGAAATCCTGAAAGACCATCCCAAGCTGACGACGGTAGTACGGTACTTTCCGATTTGGAATTTTTTCCAAATCATAATCTCCCACAAGCAGTTTTCCGCTTGTTACGCGCTCCTCCCGCAGCAGCAGCTTCATCAGCGTGGATTTTCCAGCGCCGGATGCGCCCACAATGAAAACGAATTCCCCGTCCTCTATGGTCAGGTTGACATTTTCCAGCGCAATTGTACCGTTCGGATATATCTTTGACACATCCCTGAATTCTATCATTGTTTTGTATCCCTTCTGGTATCCCGCCTTCATTGAGGCTTATTGCTAAGCAGCCGCTCAGCGGGTTTCTGCATATTGTGGTATTTTTTCACAGCTTTCTGGTTCAGACTCCCTCGCGGCGCCTGCTTGATGATAAGCATAAACTGCACAAAACGCTATTACGTTATTATCATAACAGCGTTTTGTCTACTTTCTCTGTCATTTTTAGAATCAGCAGATACTGTTCTTTCTCTATCTGTGCAGCTCGCCGCCGGTTTGCTTCTGCCTTTTGATGTGATAAATGCAGGCGTAATCTAAAATTTTGCGGGTTTCGCTGAAAGATAACGCTTGACCATCAGCGCGACTTTAAAGGTAATTGCATGCTCAAATTCCCGCAAATCCAGCCCTGTCAGCTTACGGATTTTTTCCAGGCGGTACACCAGCGTATTTCTGTGAACAAAAAGCTTACGGGAGGTTTCGGAAACATTTAGATTATTTTCAAAAAAACACTGAATCGTTGCCAGCGTTTCGCGGTCGAGCGCTTCAAGAGATCCCTCCTTGAATACCTCGTTCATAAACATTTCGCAGAGCGTCGTGGGAAGCTGATATATCAGGCGGCCGATACCCAGATTTTCATAGCTTACGATATCTTTTTCCGTATCAAAGACCTTCCCCACCTCAATGGCAATCTGCGCTTCCTTGTAGGAACGCGCCAGATCCTTTATGGTCGGCACCGCCGTGCCGATTCCGATCAGTACCTTTGTGTAGAACTCAGAGCTAATGGTGTCCGCTATCTGCTTTGCAAATTTCTCCTCATCACGGATATCGTACTGCGGCTTGATCTCTTTTACCAGTACAACATCGCGTTCGCTGACATTGATGATATAGTCCTTGTTTTTATCCGGAAACATATTCTGGACAATATCGAACGGAATGGTTTCCGTTTTGCCGAGAAATTTAATGAGGAATACCATCCGCATAACATCGGTGGCAAAATGCAGCTCCTTGGATTTGATATAAATATCACTCGGCAGTATATTATCC
>CAKTAA010000195.1 GCA_934526185.1 uncultured Eubacteriales bacterium
GAAGCTGCGGCAGAAGATCGAGGAAAAGAAACAGGCGCACGGTATGAAAATGGGATGAGAAAAGCCTGCGGATTTTTCCGCAGGCTTTCAATATGCTTTTCTCTGTTTTGTTTTCGGCTGATTTAACATCCGATATTAAATCAGCCGAACGCGGCTGTACCGGCCGCTATACGGGAATAACCGCGTTACGGGATTTCAGATAGATGTCAATATCGTTATTGATGTATTGATAGCCCGTTGTATGCAGCACATCATAAAATTCGCGCAGATAGTCGAACACACCGTAACGGCGGAAAAGCGCCTCAGTCTGTTTCCCTGTCAGCGATTTGTGGACTTTATAGTTTTCGATGCAGAATACGGCGAAAGCAGTTTCCTGACTCATACCGGCAGCCTCCTTACACATCGGGATAGCAAATACTTCCCGTTTGTTCTTCCTGTTCAAAAAGCGAATAAAGCATCTCCGTGCTGTACTGCCAGACCTTGGTCTCCTCCTGCTCCAGCGCCGCATAGAGCTTGGAGGCGTACAGCATGGCGATGGCTTCGTCTTCGGTGACTTGTTTCTTTTTTGCAATCATACTGATAAGATCGGCGCTGATATATGGCATGACAGCAAGGAATTGTTCCTTTCCCATCGTTATTCCTCCCGGATTTCTTTGGACTCAATAAATTTCACAAAGGCAAGAAGCTTTTCCGTATGGAATGTCCACTGATCCTGCAAGACCTCTGTTTTTAGCCGTTTTACCGTTTCCTCCGCGTCCAGAACGCCTGTTTCAAAAAGGCGGATAGAGCGGTAAACATTATCGTCTGCAACCGGTCCGATGTGTATATCCGCCGCTATATCGGTCATTTCGCCTCTGCGGTTTTTGACAACAAACTGCAGCCATTCCATATCGGCGTTCTGATAGCGGTGAATGACGGCCCGGGATTTGGCCGCATCAAAATCAAACTCGTAGACGGAGACATATCCCACCGGCTTGTTTTCTCTACGCGTCTTGATTCTTGCCCAGCGCTCCGCCTGCTGCAAGGACGTCGTGGTATAAAAACCCGTGCCGAAATCCAGAAAACTTTCGCTGATGCGAATTTCCGGCTTTTCCACGGGAACGGTGCTTCCATGATAAAGGATCATGCGAGTCCCTCCAACATTTTATGAATAGTCTTCTGCTCCTGTTTCAGGGCAGACAGCATTTCTGCATAGTGTTTGCGAAGTGCGAGCTTGTCGCGGACAGCAGCAACGGTACCGGCATCTTTGCCGATGTATTTATCATGCAGCTTTCCGTTCTCCCGATATTTCAAATAATAATATTCTTTCCTGCGGCATACGAGTGATCCTTTAGGTAATTGTGCAAGTAAAGCTTCGTATTCACGGATCATCCGTTCATTTCGGAGAGCCTCGTTTTGTATCACAGAGCGTATCAGCAAGTCTTTCACCTCGTTTGTATTATACCACACAATCACGAAAATATCAAGTGTGCAGTGTGGCAATGCGTAAAATGCAGTTTGAATCAGAAAGGAATTTTTATGGCAACACGATATATTCACTTTACAGAAGAACAAAAACAGGCAGCCCGGCAAATCGATATTGCCGGGCTGTTACATTCCCAAGGTGAAACATTAAAACGCTCCGGCAGCGAGTATGAGTGGCGGGACGGCTCTGCAAAGGTCACGGTACGCGGAAACCTATGGTATCACCAGTACGAAGAAGTCGGCGGCGACGCGATTGACTTTGTGCGGAGGTATTATAACAAATCCTACCCGGAAGCTGTGGAATACCTGCTGGGCGGGTGCAGCTGCACACTCGCAGTATCTCCGCCGATAGAGAAAGAAGCAAAACCCTTTGAACTGCCGCCCAAAAATGACCGGCTGTCACGGGTCTATGCGTATCTGATCAGACACCGGAAAATTGACAAGGATGTGCTGGATGCATTTGTGTGCAAGGGGATGATCTATGAATCCGCCGATTATCACAACGTCGTCTTTGTCGGCTTTGATGCGGATGGCGTTCCCCGTCATGCCCATAAGCGAGGGACAGGTTCGCAGAGCAGCTACAAAGGGAATATCGGTGGCAGCCTGCCGGAATACAGTTTTCACTGGCATGGACAGAGCGAAAGGCTGTACCTGTTTGAAGCGCCGATTGACCTGCTCTCATTTATCTCCATGAACAAAGATAAATGGCAGCAGCACAGCTATGCCGCCTGCTGCGGAGTCGCCGATCATGTACTGTGGCAGATGATGAAAGACAATCCGCATATCGAATATGTGTATTTGTGTCTCGACAATGATGAACCCGGTCAGCAAGCGGCAGAACGGATCATCGGCAAGCTGGTGGAAAAAGGAATACCGTCTGAAATCCTCACCCCAACTTTCAAAGACTGGAATGAGGATTTACTTTTTACAGAACAGGAGGAAGAACCATGCCCAATATTGCAGCTTTGATTGTTGTAGCAACGGTTATGTTTTGCGTGCTGGGCGGCGTGACGCTCCTTGCTCACATCTATAACCTCAACAACATCAAATCCAAGACGGTAGGCGACGGCCAGCACGGTACGGCGCGGTTTTCTACCAAAGCGGAGATACGCCGGATTTACAAGCAGGTTCCGTTTACACCGGAAGAATGGAGAAAGAAGGCCAAGAAGAACACATTTCCCGATCTGCCGCAGGGAATTATCGTCGCTGCCGAAACAAGGGCGGCAATACTACCGCTTATGTGGATGACGCCGATATCCACTGCATGATGGTGGGCGCGGCAGGCTGCGGAAAGACCGCACTACGGCGGGATCGCAAAAGACTGTTACGGATATAATGTTGCGGTGATCGATCTGCGGAATCCAACCAAGTCAGACGGCAATAATATCCTGCACCTCGTCAACAAATATATGGATTTGGCAAAGGAGCATCCGCAGGATGTTGCTCTCCGCGCCAAAGCAGAAAAATATGCGAAGATTATTGGAAAGACCTTGATCTACGCAGAC
>CAKTAA010000196.1 GCA_934526185.1 uncultured Eubacteriales bacterium
GGAGGTAGAAATCTTCTACCGCTTTATCGGCAAAATTGATTGAATGATACCAATATCTTTAACTATGTGATACCGGTATAACCTTGCCAGAGGTTACGCTGCTGCCTACCATTGCGGAAACTTTTGGTGTGACTATAGACGACCTTTTTCGGCCCAATATGAAGGCCTATCGTAATAAAGCCGAACGGTTAATGTCGCTGTACGAAAGCAAGATGGATAATATGGAAATCTTTCATCAGGCCGAGCAGGAATATAAAAAAATGTTTGAATCGGGAAACTTCACAGATGAAGATTTAGGATATTACGCCTATCTGATGGAATGTCACGCACGATATTATTTGAAAGTGGCTGAAGAATACTATATAAAATCAATTGAGCAAGGCAGTCAGTTCAAAGAAGAATCTTATTATAAAACCCAACGGCAATATATTTTGTTTCTTTCCCGTCTTGGCCGTTCACAAGAAAGTATTGATAAATACAGTAAACTTACGCTTCAGGAACCAGATAATCCCAATCATTATTCTTCTTTAATAGCTGCATATAAAAATGCAGGGGATTTAATAAATGCTATAAAAGTGGCTGAAACAGGTCTTGCTTTATTTCCAGACAACGCCATTTTATTGACTTATGCAGGAGACACATATAAACAGTTATTAGATTATGATAACGCAAAAAAATGCTGGGAGCGAGCGTATCAGTTGGATAAAGACTTAATTGATACGCAGTATTCATTAGCCTGTTATTATATTGAAAACAACTTACCTGAACAAGCAGAAGAAGCTTTAAATGAGATCATAGCTTGGAATAATGAAAGGGGATATGAGATAGAAAATAGATGGGCAGAAAGTGAATTGAAAAAATTGAAGTATACTGAAAATAAAAATGAATAATATCCTTTACAAGAGTTCAACTCCCACCCTGAAAAGCCGGAAATATCTTTTTCATGTGGCTTAGCCATGTCGGAGCAAAGTTCGCTTTGCTCCGGCTTATTTTTTGGCTTTCGGCAGAAAAATAAGCCATCCGCCGCTTTCATGCCCTCATTTTCGCAAAAAGTCACGCTGCGCCTTCTCTACTCGCTTGTAAACGCACTCCGGGCGCTTCGGCTTGCTACCAACTTTTTGCGGGGAATGGAAGTTCACCCCCTCGCCATAATCTCCAAAATATCTATTTTATGCGGTTCTCATATAGTGGAAAGAAGTCGATTGCTGTAAAGCAATCGGCTTTTTTCGCTTTGTCGATTAAGAGAAAAGTTCTCCGGTTTTAACGGGGAAGAAAAGCGTGAACAAAAAAATCACCTGATGTAAAATAGTAAAAAGTCTTTTGTAGAGCTGAGAGGGATTTTCACACCGCAAATAAGAGGATGCACACTAAGCATAGAGCGGTATCGCCACGCCATTCTGGCACATGAAAAATTCCTGTTCATCCACAAGCAGCTTCATTTCACGAATGTTCCTCATTAAATGAAGAGAAAATACTGTGTGTGGATAGTGAGCGATCTATTGTTACATCAGAGTCGGAAATTGAAAGTTCGGTCGAACTATGCTATAATTTATCCGTTGACATCCCAGCATATCTGGAGTAAAATGGTCGCTAGAACGAATGTTCCTGGTTCGTGATGGGCAAATTCATATAAAAGCCCCAAAGCAGGAATGTATGCATATACAGAGCGGAATTTGTGTGGTTTCGCGGTTGTTGTTTAATGGAGAAAATGCCTATGATTGAGCAAAACGAACGGGAATTATTTAAGCTAGTGGCTCCCTACAAGCCAACGGGAGACCAGCCGGAAGCCATCGCAAAACTGGTAGAGGGGATCAAAAGAGGGGATAAAGAGCAGACGCTGCTGGGGGTTACGGGCTCCGGCAAGACATTTACCATGGCCAATATCATTGCCCAGGCGCAGCGGCCTACGCTGGTGCTTGCTCACAACAAGACGCTGGCGGCGCAGTTGTGTACGGAATTCCGCGAATTTTTCCCGACCTCCGCAGTGGAGTATTTTGTTTCCTATTATGATTACTATCAGCCGGAAGCCTATATCCCTTCCACGGACACCTATATTGAAAAGGAGTCCATGATCAACGACGAGATCGATAAGCTGCGTCACTCGGCGACCTCCGCGCTGTCCGAGCGGCGGGATGTGATCATTGTGGCCAGCGTTTCCTGCATATACAGCCTGGGCGATCCCATCGACTACCGCAGTATGGTGATCTCCCTGCGGCCCGGCATGGTGAAAAAGCGGGACGAGCTGCTCTCCAAGCTGGTGGATCTGCAATATGAACGTAACGACATCAACTTCATCCGCAACAAGTTCCGGGTGAGGGGAGATGTAGTGGAGATTTATCCGGCTTATGCCGACGATACGGTGATCCGGGTGGAGTTTTTCGGCGATGAGATAGACCGGCTGAGCGAGATCAACCCGCTGACCGGCGAGCTGAAGGGCGTGGTGCAGCACGTGGCGATCTATCCCGCCTCCCATTACATTGTGCCCAGGGACAAGATGCAGCTCGCCATTGCAGATATCGAGGAGGAGCTGGCGGCCAGGATCGAATGGTTCAAGAAGGAGGGGAAACTGCTGGAGGCCCAGCGGCTTCTTCAGCGCACCCGGTATGATATCGAAATGCTGCAGGAAATCGGCGTGTGCAAGGGGATTGAAAATTATTCCCGGGTGCTGTCCGGCCGGGCGCCCGGCTCCACCCCCTGCACCCTGCTGGATTATTTTCCCGATGATTTCCTGCTCTTTGTGGATGAATCCCACGTGACGCTGCCCCAGGTCCGGGGGATGTTCGGCGGGGATTTCTCCCGCAAAAAAATGCTGGTGGATTACGGGTTCCGCCTGCCCAGCGCTTTTGACAACCGGCCGCTGAATTTCGACGAGTTTTATTCCCATGTTCATCAGGCGATATTCGTCAGCGCCACGCCGGGGGACTTTGAAAAGGAGCACAGCCGCCAGATCGTGGAGCAGGTC
>CAKTAA010000197.1 GCA_934526185.1 uncultured Eubacteriales bacterium
GTGTACTGCATTTGCCTATGCTAAAGGTGGGCGGGTGATTTATGGTAGAAACAATGATTTGCCGCCGTATTTGAGAAATGGAAGCAAGAGCGAAATATATGCCCCATTAAACGGAAATAGATTTAATCTTACGACTTCCTCTTTCATCAATGGTGAAGAAGGTCTAAATGAACATGGTTTGGCTGTTGCTATGACCTTTGTATTGACAAGCCTTGACAAAATACAGGCAGGTTTTAATTCCTGTTTTATTGTACGATATTCGCTTGAAAAAGCAGATACGGCACAAAACGCAATCTCTTTACTTATGGAATTGCCAATAGCTTCTAACTGCAATATTTTAGTTGCAGACAAAAGTGGGGAAATGGTAGTTATAGAATGTACGCCTACCACAAAGAGAATACGTAAAGCGATTTGCTCTAATAAAGGCAAAATCGTATGTACCGTTAATAGCTTTACTTCCGATGAAATGAAGCCCTTTGACACGGCGAATGGAGATGATTATTTCTCCGATAGTCGATACCAAACGGTTATAAATAGTTTTTCAACTTATATTCAAGACGACTATATTGAAACGACAAAACAGCTTCTAAAAGGCGATTATGGGTTTATGTGTCAATATGACGACCCTAATTTTGAAACGATTTGGAGTTCTATATTTGATTTGAAAACGCTCATGATATATCGTGCAGAAGGTGATCCGAGAAAAAAGAAGTTCGGGGTAGATAACCGGCTGCACAGTATAGTGAAAGTACGCTAAAGTTTTGAATATAAAATGGCTGTTATGTCCTATCTGCAAGAGCAAGACGCGAATAAGATTGCGGGAAGATACGGTGCTTGAACACTTCCCGCTGTTCTGCCCGAAGTGCAAGCAGGAAACGCTAATCAATGTAAAGCGACTCAATATATCTGTTATCAAAGAGCCGGACGCACAGACGCAGAGCCGATAACACGCAAGATGAAATGCGGTTATCGGCTCTGTTATTTTGTTTGGAGGTATCTATGTTGATTGCCATTTCTCATAACCTACGGTCAAAAAAAGCCTTTGCACCTATACGGGATTTTGCGCTTATGAGTATGAACACACAAGTCATATAGTTACCTCTTATAATTCCTGTTTCAAACGCCCATGCGGTTTTATGCTGCGTGGGCGTTTGTTGTTATCACCCTCACTTGGGGCAGAAAGGGGGTGAGAAAGATGATGAACAACGAGCAGTATCGGAAACATATCGAGCGCACTTTTAACGCTTTTTGCAAGATTGTGCTTTACCATGCAGCGCTGGGCGCTTACAAGAAAATACGGAGGAAACAGCAATTTGAAGTGTCCCTCGACTATCTTAGGGAGTTTGACTTTGAGCCGGTTACTGTAACAGACGAGTATTTTGTGAAACACGATGTGCCTACCGCTTTTACCGTTCGTGGGAAAAAGGTTGTTGTTGAAAGCGAACAGTTAGCCGCCGCGCTTTTGCGATTGCCGGAAAAGCGGCGGGAAGTCCTATTTTTACGGTACTACCTCGGTTATAGTGATGAAGAAATCGGAAGACTGTTTGGAGTTTGCAGAAGCACAATCTTCCATAGGCGGAAAAGGGCATTGCGTTTGCTGCGGAAAGAAATGGAGGCGTTAGAAGATGAAGAATAGGAAATATAACTTGCTGCCTTATGAAACGATTGTAAAGGCAGCCGCAGGGGAGCCGGAAGCGGTGAACACTGTCATTCAAACCTATACCGGCTACATCAAATATCTGTCCTATTTTCAAGGGTGTATCAACGACGATATTCAAGATTACCTCAAAGCGTCCTTAATGGAAGCCTTACCCAAGTTCCGCTTTGACAGATAATGAGTAGCAAAGCCAGAAAAAGCCGTCAAGGATAAACTTCGCGCTTCGCGTCCTTGACGGCTTTGCCCGTCTTTGCTGTCGGGTAATCAAGAGGGCGCAAACGGATAGACCGCTTGCGCCCTCAATCTATGATGATGTGTTACGCAATAGGGAATGAGAAAGCCTTGCGTGGTACGGCTTTACAGACTTGAAAACACAAGAGTTGAGCGTTTCTATTCCCGTCCTCAAAAATGGCTGTCTACTGCGTAACCTTTTGCTATGCCAGCGTGGATATTTAGACGGGCAAAAAGCCTTGATTTATGCGGCTTGCAGAGGGCAGGAACAGAGCAGGGAATATCATATCCCTCGGAAGCGCAAAAACGCCTTCCTATCGTTCCACGCGGCACAGAAAAAGCGGGCAAGAAGTCTTTAACCTCTTACCCCTTTTCGTCATTATTTTTATGAGTATTACTTGTTGTCAAAAAGCACCTTTATCCTCTTTATAATGACCAATATATTAAGAATTGCCACTATTGTTAGATAATATATAATTCCACTTACTATTTTCAAAATTACTGTTTTTTCAAATACGCCAATAAACAAAACAATAAATGAAATCAATAGTAATAATAAACATAGAATTATTTCAAAAATAGTCGTTGTAAAAGTTTCTGTCAGTAGTTGTTGATATTTATCTCTACTTGTTTGCCCATCAAAAGCACTTAAAATACTTAAAACGGAGAAAAACATGGCTATCAAAATAGATAAAACAATATTTAGATTGTTTAATATCTCTTTATCTACACAACGTATTTGAACTATTCCTATCGAAAAGAGAATTGGAACTATAAAAATGCTGAAAAATTGTAACCAATTCCCTCTAAAAACCTTAAAATGCTGAGCAAATATAGACCTAATATCTAAGAAATTGCTATTTTTCGGAAGAAGACTAAGAAGCAAGACAAACCCACCTATTATGCATAGGATTGTGATTATGGTATTCACAGCTTCTTCCCTCCTTTTTTAAGATATATGCAAAACCATTTCCTCTAAATACTCTGTCGCTACTTTTCTAAAATGGTCTATTAACAACTCAAGATTTGGATGCCCGTCTGCCATTTTAATTTCATCAGGAATACCC
>CAKTAA010000198.1 GCA_934526185.1 uncultured Eubacteriales bacterium
TGCGAAGCCGGCGACTGCACGTTTCGGATCAACGGGAGGGAAAGCACAGCCGTCGGCTGCAGGCGGGCTGCGTCAAAATGCAAATCCGTTCAAAAAATCATCTATGCCGAAACCCGGACAGATCCGTACGAATGCCGCACTGCTCCCGCAGGTAGATTCAATGGATCAATCTGAAGGCAACGCTGATCAAAGCGAACAAGTGGTCAACGATGTGCCGGCTATAGAAAGTGGTGAGAAAAATGAATAGAAGAAACGGAGCAGAACGGATCGCCGATATTGCCCGGCATGCAAAAGCGCTGAACAGTATTGCAAAAGCTTTTATGCAAGGCGGCTGGCATGCTGCGGCCGTTCAGAGCGTTAAACATTACTGGCCACAGATTTTAGCGATTGTGCTGACTATCATTTTCCTTCCCGTCATTGTGTTTTGCTGCTTACCAGCAATGTTGTTTGGTTTCGGCAGTTCGATGGACACAGAAGTGGCCTCGCTGAATATGCAGGCAGATACGGTCAGCGCCTATTATGACCGTTATGACGAATACTGCGCTGCCCGTATAGACGAAATTGAATCCTCTGTGACAAGCGGCTCTGCCGGCAGTGGAGAAGAACATCAGGCGGAAGAAAGTGTATCGGTTCATTATAATACGATCATTTCCGGAAACCCAATGGAAAAAAACTGGTTTATCGCGCTGCATTCCGTCAGCTCCGGCAATGATTTAGCTGTTATGAACGAAGAGAGCGTAAAGGATTTGGTGGAAAAATGCATTGTTTATACGATAGATGAACCGTCTGATGAAAATGCGGAAGGAAACGGTGGTGATACGAAAACTCTAAATATTCGATACCTGACGCCGCAAGAATATATGGAGGAATACAATTATTCGGATTCCGACCGAAACTGGGCACAGCTGATATACAAAACACTTCAAGAGGAAGCTGTGTCTGGATAAGCGTTTCACTGACGAAAGGAGGAGACGTATGGAAAATGCGACAGTGTATATTCCCAACAACTATACGGATTCCGGGAAAATCCTCGGTATGTTTGAGTTACGCAACGTGGCAGAAGCGCTCATTCTTTGTCTGCCGTTGCTCCTTATCACCTTATTGCTTTCACCATTTGGTTTGACGGGAACACTGATCTTGGCAACCGTTTTTGTGGTAGCGATCGGTGGATTTGCATTAATCGGCATACACGATTACAGCCTTCTTACCTTTGTTCGCCTGCACCGCCGTTGGCGGAAAAACAAACGGATTTTAATTTACAGGGGGTCACAATGGGTAAACAAGAAAAAAAGCGTCCGCTAAAGTTAAATTTAAAACAAATCCTATTCGGCACAACAAAGGAAAAAACGGTGCCAGGCAGCCGTTTTCCCAACGGGACGCAAAGCCTGGTGCCGGTCGTGGACATACAAAAAGGCGTTGTCATTACCGAGGACGGCCGGTATGTCAAGATACTGGAGGTGCTGCCGACCAACTTTTATCTGAAATCCCAGTTGGAACAGTTGAATATCATTCACTCTCTCGCCGCTTACTTGAAAATTGCACCGCCTTCGCTGCAAATTCTTGTCTGTACGCAGCGAGCGGATATCGACGCGTACTGCGAACAGATGGAGCAATTTTATCATACGGAACAAATTGAAGCTTGCAAAGCAATGATTTTGGAAGATGCCCAACTGGTGAATTATCTGGCTTCCTATGAGGCCGTATCCAGACATTTTTATCTGATCTTTTCCTACACGGGCACGGCTGTGGAATTGGATGACATTGCAAAAAAGTTGGCGGACCAGGCGGAAATTGCTTATCAATATCTTGATTATTGCGGCTTGGAAGTCCTGCGGTATGAGAAGTATGACGAGTTTTTATGTAAAACAATGTATATGCATTTTCATAAACAGGCTGACTGCAATATTGACGGCGGAGCGATGCTCGCTCAGCTTGATCCGATATATGGCGTGCATGAAATGGAAGAAAGCGAGCTGACGGAAGAGGATCAGTACGGGATAACGTCTGTACAGGATCTGCTTGCGCCAAACGAGTGCGATTTGACACACAAAGATTTCTTGATCATTGACGGCGTTTATCATACCTACTATTTTGTGTCTGGTTACGGTTATCCGACTGAAGTAGGACTGGCTTGGCTTGCGCCGATCGCTGAGCTCGGAGACGGGATTTCGGTCAGCTTCTTTCTGGACAAAAAGAGAAAAGAGCAGGTGCTCCCGAAGGTTGCGAAAATGACCATGCTCAACCGCAGCAGGATGCGCGAGGTAGACGACACTCGCACAGACTTTGAACAGTTGGACGACGCCATTTCATCCGGAATGTATATCAAGGAAAACATCAACCGCGAGGGTGAAGATTTCTTCTATATGCACACCCTGATCGAGGTGACGGCGGCCTCTAAAGAACTGCTGGATAAGCGTGTACAACAGGTACAGGATCTCTGCTCGTCCATAGACTTCACAGTTCGTCGCGCAGACTGGTGTCACGAACAATGTTTTCGTTCGATGCTGCCTCTGGCAAAAATGGATTCGGATATTGAAAAGAAATCCCGGCGCAATGTTCTGACAACCGGAGCTGCCGCTGCATTCCCGTTTTCTTCTTTTGAACTGTGTGACGACAAAGGTGTTCTGCTGGGCATCAACCTACATAACAATTCAGCGGTTTTTCTTGATAACTACAACGCCGATCTGTACAGTAATGGCAATCTGTGCATTTTTGGAATGACAGGCGCAGGCAAAACATACACGCTCTTGCTGCTTGCTATGCGACTGCGAATGTGCGGCGTTCAGGTATTTGTAATCGCACCGGAAAAAGGGTTTGAATATAGGAACGTGTGTAGCGCACTCGGCGGGCAGTATGTCAAGCTGGCAAGAGGTTCGGAAGATGTCATCAACATTATGGATATCCGCCGGATGACGCTGGATATTGA
>CAKTAA010000199.1 GCA_934526185.1 uncultured Eubacteriales bacterium
ACGGTCTGAACTATTTTTGGGCTGTTGTCGCTTTTGTGCGGACGATTGAATGCGCTTCTGAAAAAGCGACGGGGCAAATCACAATCCGTCTTGAATTTGATGATTCATATTTTGAGTTTATTCCTGTTGAGGCTTCTTATCGCGGTAGAACTGCGCCTGCTTATCAAACATTTCCGTATAGATGCCGCCCTTGGCGTAAAGCTCGGTGTGCGTACCGCATTCTGCTACCTGTCCATCATCGAAAACCGCCACCTTGTCCGCAAGCTGGACGGCGGAGAGGCGGTGGGTGATAAGAATAGCGCATTTTCCGGTAATCATGCTATTGAATTGGGTATAAATTTCATATTCCGCCATCGGATCCAGCGCGGCGGTGGGCTCGTCCAGAATATAGATATCCCTGCCGTGGTAACACGCCCGGGCGATTGCAATGCGTTGCCCTTCGCCGCCGGAGGGCTCAATACCTTCCGGATCGTACCACTTGTAAATGATTGTATCATAACCGTTCTTGTTGCTGCTGACAAGCGAGGATAAGCCGCTTTCCCTGACGGCAGACTCTAAGCGTTCGAAATGATACTCATCCGCCATAACAATGTTTTCGCCCAGCGAAAGATTGTATAGCGCAAAGTCCTGGAATACCGATGAGAAGAGCCTGCTGTATTGCAGATAATCGTATTCGTTAATATTTTTGCCGTTGAGCAGTATTTCACCCTCCGTCGGCATATACAGTCTTGTCAGCAGCTTGACAAAGGTGGACTTTCCCGAGCCGTTCACGCCGACAATACACAGCTTTTCATTGCCGTGAATTACGATGTTTAAATTTTTCAAAGCGTATTTCTCGCTTCCGGGATACCTAAAGGATACATTTTTGAACTCTATAACGGAATTTTTATCAAATTCCGGCGTGTCGCTTCCGGAATTAAGGTTATTGAGCGGTATTTTCATAAATTCCATTAATTCCTGTACGCTGAGGCTTAGCATGGAAAGATTAAGATATTGACGCGTGACATTGTTCAGCGAAGCGGTAAACTGCGATATGGCACCCATGTATATTGTCATATCACCGACAGCAAGCGCACCGATTACAACCTGATATACAAAATAGCCGTAAAGTAAAACATTTTGAAATAACGATACCACCGCCCCTATAAGACCGTTTCTTCTCGTATAAGCCGCATCCTTTTTGCCATACTCCCCTGCTTCCATCCTTTTGTCTCTGTACAGCCTGGTGAAATAATCTTTTAATTGATACAGACGAACCTCTTTTGCGTATCTCAGGTCGGACAAATAGTTCGTCACAGGCCAGCCAAAACGGTTCAATTTCCCTATCTCGATATTGATAGAATATTTTTTCTTCTCTAACCATTTGCTGTTCGCATAATTAATTATGACGACTGCAATTACAAGCGCCAAAAGCAAGGGGTTTAAAACGGATATAATAGACGCACACATGATAACGCTGATCACCGCAGATGCAAGACCGCTTAAATACCCAAAGGTATTGAGACTGTTTGAGGATGTTTCTTCCGCGCGTTCTCTTAATATTTGTATGTCCGGGTTTTCCATAGACTCCAAATCCATATCCGCGCAATGACTGATATAGTCGACCTTAACCCTGACCATAAAAAGATATCTCAGGTTGTTCAAGTACACGTTCAGGGATGAAACAACTACACTTTGTATGAAGGGAATGCCTACGGTTATGCCTATATATATAAGAAGGACGTCAACCCGGCGCGCTCCGGTCAGTTCATTAATGATTAAGCCGGGCATATACACTAACGCCAGCGGCAGCACCGCGGTTAATATTGACACGAAGGAGTGCAAAAAAATATATTTTTTTCCGTCTTGAATGCGCCAAACAAAGCGCATCATGTACTTGGTCGCTTTCATAGTGCTCCTCAAGCTCTGACGAGGTCGGTTTTTAACTTTAGAAGCCATTTTTGCAAATATTTTTTTCATTCTTATCACCAGTTAATGATTTATAAATATAAAAGAAAGCGTACTGCCGATTTTTCCTTTATCTGCTTATTCGTCTGGCGGATATTTTCTATATTGTTTCAATCTGATTATCAAATATTATAGAAAAATAATTTATAATTTGCAAACATAAAAATCATCAAACATATAATTTTGTGATATAAAATTGATTTGCATAGAAAAAATTACGATATAATATCGCCGACAGGGAGCCTACGGCGACCGTTACGTCAGTTTGCGAAGAGGACGTTCGCAATTGAAATAGCGAATTGCCTTTTCTGTGACGAAGCTCAGATTGTCAAATTCCCAATAACGGAAATGAAATTGCAAGACGTCCTTGAAGCGCCCGAAAAGGCTTCCCATGACAGCGCTGTCTTTGGGCGTTCCGGCTCTTGCCATGCTGTATTCGATGTATAAGGATGGAGTAACCGGTACGCTTCGCTTTTTCAAGAAGTCTTCTTGCAGATCGGATAACGAACAGATTGTCAAAAGAATCGCTGCGCTGCCATTCTGCAATTTCATTGTTGAACCGGCCCGAATAGCAGATAAGATAAAACCACTTGCCGCGGTATTTGATGCATGTGATGTCCAAAGCAACATTTTGCAACGGTGAAATCCCCCGGTTTAATAAGTGTGGAAATCCTTGATCATGCGCAAAAATCAACCACGGAAAATATGTGTGGCCATTTGCTTGCTGCCACAAAAAATAGCTTATGAGGTGAAAATAACAATAGCGGTACAAATAAGTGAAAGGATGTAAAACAAGTCAAGAATCTGGCAAATATACTCTGAACCAAAGCAACCAAAAAACCTTAAGAATAAAAAAATTCCGCAGAGCCTACAGCCCTGCGGAACGCTGGTTGCGGGGGAAGGACTTGAACCTACGACCTTCGGGTTATGAGCCCGACGAGCTACCAACT
>CAKTAA010000200.1 GCA_934526185.1 uncultured Eubacteriales bacterium
GCTCAGTTGGTAGAGCAAAGGACTGAAAATCCTTGTGTCCCCGGTTCGATTCCTGGTGGCACCACTTTGAAGAAAAGCAAATAGCAGTAAACTCCTGATTCCAAAGCGAAATCGGGAGTTTTTGTTTTCCCGTAAGACGCAAAAAAATGCGGAATATGACCGCTTCCGGTGTTCCAAAAGGTGGAGCGAAAAAGGTGGAGCAAAAATCTCCACCGAACCGGATTCTTTTTCGCTGATTTGCAATATTTTGCGTATCAATAAAACGCGGATGGTTTCCTACTTTTGTCCCACTTAAAACTGTAGGAAAAATGAAAAGGAACTCGTTCAATGTGCTTTTCTTCATCAAGAAAGCCAAACTGTTGAAAAACAGAGAAGCCTCCGTGTGTATGCGCATCACGGTAAACGGTGCGCGAGTGGAAACCAACATCCGCAAAAGTATCGACCCGGCCTCGTGGAATCAGGCGAAGGAATGTGCCCGTGGAAAAAGCCGCAAATCATGCGACCTAAATGCCTGCATTGAGGATGCAAAAATCAAGCTCCACCAAATCTTCAATGAATTGGAGGAACAACGGCAACCCATTACCGCGCGTTTATTGCAGGAAAAGTTTTTCAGGCAGGACAAAGAGCCGGAGGAGATCCGCACCCTCATCGGTACGATGCAGGAACATAATGACCAATGTTGTGCCCTTGTGGGGAAAGACTATGCACTGATTACCGTCCGCCGTTATGAAAGCTGCAAACGTTATCTTGCTGAGCTTATCAGATAGAAATATGGGAAAGAAGATTTACCGCTGACGGAAGTCAACGGTGAGTTGGTTCGTGCCTTTGAGTTCTACCTCAAAACAGAAAAATCCTGCCAGCAGAACACCGTTATCCGTTACATGAAATGCTTGAAGAAAATCACCAATCTTGCATTGGCCAATGAATGGATTACCAAAGATCCGTTTGTCGGCATCAAATTCCACGAGAAGGAAGTTGTACGCGAGTTCCTGACTATGGATGAATTGCTCACTATCTACCACAAAGACTTTCCATTGGAACGCATCCGAATCGTGCGTGACGTCTTCATCTTTGCTGCGTTTACGGGATTGGCGTTCATAGACGCACAGCAACTGGCACCTGAACATATAGTAGAAGACAAGAACGGTAATCTGTGGATTCGCAAGCCTCGTCAAAAGACCAAAAATATGTGCAACATTCCTTTACTTGATATTCCGTTGGAAATTCTTCGCAGATATGCAGACCATCCGGTTTGTCAAAAGAAAAATGTATTGCTGCCAGTTCCATGCAACCAGAAGATGAACAGCTACCTGAAAGAAATAGCTGATTTATGTCTGATAAAGAAAAACTTAGCCACACATCTTGCCCGGCACTCATACGCAACCTCTGTCTGTCTCGCCAACGGGGTAAGCATTGAAAATGTGGCTAAGATGCTCGGTCATTCAAATATCAAGATGACACAGCACTATGCAAAAGTACTTGACAGTTCTATTCTCCGTGACATGACCAACGTAAAAAATGTACTTTCTAAAACTATGTAAGATATGAAACGAGGAATCATTACAATCAGTGAAAACGGGACGTTCTTCATGCCGACCGCTCCCGTCTGGATGACGATGCAGGAAATGGCAGACCTTTTTATGGTATTCTGCTTCGACATCCGCAAGGCAATTCGTGCTATTTATAAGAACCATGAGTTATTGGAAGAGGAAACGAAACGATATATCAAGCAGGATGACAGAACACACCATGAAGTGTACAGCCTTGAAATAGTGATAGCAATTGCGTTCAGATTACGTAGCCGGGAATGTATGGCTTTCAGAAAGTTCATCACGGAGAGGTTGTATGCACCCAGCCAGAAGAAGCCCCTTCATTTGCTCTTTTCGCTATCCGACACCAATCCACGATACTGGTGTTAATGTTGTCCGTATCTATAAATAATAATACGAAGCCGATGGCGACAAGTACATTGCCCAGCCATCGGCTTCTGTTTGTTTCATACTTTACAAGATTACGTTTCCAGTCGGTAGGCGTTCCGATACCCACCCATCACCAGCTTTTCAATGTCAGATTCCTTGTATAGAATCTTGCTGCCCAACTGATAGTAAGATACCATCCCATTGTTGCGGTAGTCTTGTAAGGTGCGGCGGCTCACCTTGAGCCATGCAGACACTTCCTTGTCCGTAAGGAAACGTTCATTACCGAACGAAGCCTTGCTTTTTTCGTTCATGCTTTCAATGCCGTTGAGCATGGAATCCAGTTCCTTCATGAAACCAACAGCCCATTCGTTATTTGTCATAAATGTTCTGTTCATTTGTTACATTGGATTTAGTGGTACAATAAGTTTGATTCCATTCAGATGGTCTTGCCCCGGCGGGCTGCATCTTCTCGTCTGTCCTCCACGAGTCGAACGATATGCAGTGTCCTCCGGCTTATAGAAAATCTTATGCCCTATCTGGGAGTAAGCCAGCGTACCGTTGTCGCGAAGCGTCTGCAAGGTACGGGAACTGATGCGCAACTGCTGGCAGACTTCCTGATTGTCCATCCAGCGGTTGAGCTTCCCTTCTTCCCTTTTGCTGAGGATTTCATTCACCCGGTCAGACAGGCGGTTGAGTTTGTTGACCATTTCCTCATACTTTTCTTTCGAGATAATTACTACATTCATTTTATATACTGATTTTAGTGTTAATAATCCGTTTCGCCTGCAAAGTAAATCAGTTGTCCGCATGGAACAATAGATTTGCAATGAGGTGGCAGCTTGTGGCAGCAAGTGGTCGGGAGTGGCGTTATCCACTGAACCCGTTACGGCTGTTCCAAGTGTCCGTGATGCAAAGAAAAGCGAAGTCCGGCATAATCCGACCGCTTCACACCTGTGTGGCAG
>CAKTAA010000201.1 GCA_934526185.1 uncultured Eubacteriales bacterium
AGCCTTTCATTTTATCACCTCCAAAAACAGGCTTTCAAGCGACGGCTCCATAAGTTCCACCTTAATCGGCGCAATATCTGCTTCGGCCAAAGTGGAGAAGATGGTATGCTGGGCCTTTTTCATCTCCCGGCTGTGTATTACAATTTCCCGCCCCTTTTCTTCTGATCCGTTCAGAAGTGATTGGCCTGTCATGCATTCTTTGAAATGCTGCAAATCAGCCTCGGTTGAAAATTCAATCAACAGACTGTCATGGCTGTGCAGCGCCTTAATTTCTGATAGTGTTCCGCCAACAGCGATATTACCGTCATTCAAGAGTGCCACATGATCGCAAATGCGCTCAACATCGGATAAAATATGTGTTGAAAATAAAACTGTTGTTGTCCCACGAATTTTGTAAAGAATATCCAAGATTTCTTTTCTTCCTACCGGGTCAAGGGCGCTGGTAGGCTCATCGCAAATCAGCAGTTTAGGATCAGCCAATAACGCCTGTGCAATTCCAAGACGCTGTTTCATACCACGCGAATAACCGCCAACGCGCTTTCCTACACCATCAAGACCGACAAGGGAAAGCAGCTTTTTCCCTTTTTGAGAAATGATTTCTTTGGGAAGGCCAACAATTTCTCCGCACAGTGTAAGATACTGCATGGCAGTCATATAATTATAAAATTCCGGCACATCCGGCAAATATCCAATATACTGATTTGTTTTAGTCTGTCCAAAATTAACTGGCTTATTACACACAAGGATTTCTCCCTGATCGGGCTGCAAAAGCCCCAAGACCATTTTCATTGTTGTTGTTTTTCCTGCGCCGTTTTGCCCAATGAAGCCAAAAACGCTACCCTCTGGAACAGACATATTCAGATCTTTTATAATTTGCTGCTGCCCGAAACTTTTAGATAGATTGCGTATAGAAAGCACATTCATTTTTCCTCACCTCTCCCAAAAACAAAATAGATAATCGGGCCAAACATAAGAATAATCAGAGAGATTACAAGCCACATGGCCCTGTTCCCAAAGCGATAATGCGGATGCCGGAGAATATGCCGGACAGCGGCCACGGCAAGGATCACATCAATCACAAAGATGGGAATAAGAAGTGGAAACATTTCCTGCAACAAAGACATACCAATTTACCTCCTACTGTTATAATTCGTATCTGTATTTGCGGGGCATCGGTATTTTCACCTTATTATTCCCGCACAGGTTATATTACCATAATGGAAATAAAAAAGCAATACCCTCCCTTGACTTTTTGTTTCCACGGTGGTAATATTTTCACAAAAGGAGGTTGAACATGGGCAGCAAGAATTTGAATGAGAAGATTATGGAATGTATTTCAAATCCGGCCAAGAGCCGCCTGCTGATAGAAATAATGCGTCGGGGGGAAGTTACCGCGAAGTATCTGGCTGAAAAATGCTCGGATATTCCTCAAACTACACTTTATCGTAATTTAAAACGAATGACCGATGATGGACTATTGAAAATTGTTAATGAAACACCAATACGCGGAACAGTTGAAAAGACTTACGCATTAACTTTTGACCCGTCTGATCCTCCATCAGTTCTCGGAGAAAATTCCGGCGCCATTTATATGCAGATGTTCTTTCAGTATTTTTTAACCTTCGCCAAGATTTTTCAAGAATATTGCGAAACACCGGGAATTGATATAAAGATGGATCGGTCTGGTCTTAGCCTTTCCCATGTTTATTTGACGGATGAAGAACTGGAAAAAGTAGTATCGGATATTGCTCAAATCTTATATCCGCTGCAAGATAACAAACTAGAGCCGGATCGCAAATTAAGAACCGTTGGATTGATAATCTCCCCGGAGCATAAAGCAGACGAATAGAGAGAAAACGCCCTATGGATACAAGGGCGTTTTCTATTGACTTTATGTTTCCATAATGGTAATATTCTATTATCGGTAACAATGGAGATGTGTCATGAGCAATGAACGCGAAAATGCACTGGACAAAAAATTCCATGCACTATCAAATCAAACCAGACGGGAAATTTTAATGCGGCTAAACCAAAAACCCCACTCTGCGGGAGAGATTGCAGGATATTTTCAGATAACACCTGCCTCGATTTCTTATCATCTTTCCCTGTTGCTAAAGAGTGGCTTAATTTGCTGTCGTCAAGTAGAAAAACGGAGGATATATAGTATCAATCGCGGCTCATTGGATGAAGTGTATTTATGGCTTACAGGTCTGTATCAATCACAAATATAGGGGACAATTCTATGGGCTGGGATATTGATGTTCGAGAAAAAATATATTTGCGCCTTGCAAATGAGATTTTCTTTCGTATTTTACATGGAGAATATGCACAGGGAGAAAAACTCCCCTCTTACGCGGAACTCGCAAAAAAAGCAGGATGTAGCCCAGAAACTGTCAGAAAAGCGATCCGGGAGTTGCAGCAACAAGGAGTAGTTGAAAACTTAAGGGTGGGATATGCTGTTACTTCTGATAGCACCCAAATAACAGCTTATCGTCAACGCTATCTTATATCCATAAAAGAAGAATATCTTATTGCAAAAGCAAAAGTGGAAATTTAAAACAGCATATTGAAGCTATCCTGCCCCGCCAGACGGGGAAAGAAAAAACCGTTGCAGGGCAGGCAGTTTTGTACGCCCATAATGGATTTTCGGGGTACTGCGGCGGTTTTGAGTAACATCAAGGCCGCCGTTCCTTATGCCCAAAGAGTGACGACCCGGTTTCAACGGTGACGGCGGCTTTAGGAGGGAGCCGCCATGAAGCACACTGACCGCCGACAAATTCAGACGATATTTGCACTATCGTCA
>CAKTAA010000202.1 GCA_934526185.1 uncultured Eubacteriales bacterium
GCACGGAAATACAGTCCGCTCCCGCCGCTTCGTACTCCTTTGCAATTCGCAGATATGGAAAATCGGGAGCGATGAGCCCTTTTGAGGGAGACGCCTTTTTGCACTCACAGATAAAGGAAACCCCCGGCTTTCTCAGTGCGTTTTCAAAAGCAAAGGAGCCTTTGGGGCGGGATAAGGCTTGCCGCCTGATTTCTTCGGGCGGTATTTTCTTTTTCGCCTCAGCCGCACGTTCCCTGGCGTGTTCGGCAAGCTGATCGAGAATGGTCATGCTGTCACCTCCGCCGAATCGGGACGGTTGCTGACTTCGATCAGTTTGTGCAATGTCCCGAGCGCCTTACCGGAATCAATCATCTCTGCGGCAAGTACGATTCCTTCTTTCAGGCTGTCAGCCTTACCGCCTATATAGAGTGCGGCACCAGCATTCATAAGAACAGCATTTCTCTTATGACCCTTTTCGCCGTTTAAGATTGCAAGCGTAATTTTAGCATTTTCTTTGGGTGTGCCGCCCTTTAAATCCTCTTTGGTGCAGCATTCAAAACCGAAGTCTTCTGGAGTGATAACGGAGGATTTGAACCAACCGTCTTTAATTTCGCAGATCGTAGTCGGTGCGCTCATGGAAATCTCATCCAGCTTATCCTGGCCGTACACCACCATGCCCCGCTTGATTCCGAGGCTGATCAGAACCTGTGCCAGCGGTTCAACCAGATAATCGTCATACACGCCGAGAAGCTGCATAGAAGGTGTACCTGGATTTGTCAGCGGACCAAGAATGTTGAACACGGTGCGAAAACCAAGTTCCTTGCGGATAGCGCCCACATACTTCATAGATGTATGATACTTCTGTGCGAAGAAAAAGCACATACCAGCATCATTCAAAAGCTCGATACATTTTGCGGGGCTTTGCTGAATGTTTACGCCAAGAGCTTCCAGACAATCTGCCGTTCCGCACTGGGAGGATGCGGCTCTGTTGCCATGCTTTGCGACTTTCATACCGCCTGCGGCTGCAACGAGCGCAGAGGTCGTGGAAATATTGAAGCTGTGCGCATTATCGCCTCCAGTTCCAACGATTTCAAAGAGCTCCATCCCGGTTTCCACCTTGGTAGCATGTGCTCGCATCGCCGCCGCACAACCTGCGATTTCATCTGTTGTTTCCGCTCTGGCGCTTTTGGTAGACAGAGCCGCAAGGAATGCGGCATTCTGTGTCGGGGTGGTTTCACCGCTCATAATTTCGTTCATGACGGTGTATGCCTCATCATAGGTGAGGTCTTCTTTATTTACAATCTTTACAATTGCTTCTTTAATCATGACTCAGATCTCCTTTATGAAATTATACAGCATCTGCTTACCTTCCGGTGTCATAATGGATTCGGGATGGAACTGTACGCCATAAATCGGATATTCCTTGTGCTGTACCGCCATCACTTCGCCATCGGCGGTGAGGGCAGTGGTTTTCAGGCATTTAGGAATCGTGTCGGCATCTGCCGCAAGGGAATGATACCGTGCGACAGGCGCAGCATCAGGACAGCCTTTGAATAACGGGCAATCTGTGTCAAATTTTACATTCGACTGTTTTCCGTGCATTAGTTCCTTTGCATAGGTAACGGTCGTACCGAACGCCGCACAAATTGCCTGATGGCCGAGGCAAACCCCAAGAACAGGGATGTCCCTTCCGAGTATTTTTACAGCTTCGATAATGATTCCGGCATCTTCCGGTCTGCCTGGGCCAGGGGAGAGAATAATGCGGGACGGGTTTAATTTCTTAATTTCTTCTATCGTCATTTCGTCGTTGCGGATGATTTTGATATCTGGTTCGATCTCACCAATCAGTTGAAAGAGATTATAGGAAAAGCTATCGTAGTTATCTATCAGAAGAATCATGATTCCGCCTCCTGTGCAAGTTCTAATGCTTTCAGTGAAGATTTGGCTTTGTTCAGGCATTCTTCAAATTCCTTTTCGGGTATGGAATCCGCCACGATCCCGGCTCCGCTTCTCACAAATACCTTACCGTTTTTCTTATAGGCAATCCGAATGGCAATACAGGTATCCATATTCCCTGTAAAGTCGATATAGCCAATGGCACCGCCATAGATGCCGCGTTTGTTGTTTTCAAGTTCTCCAATTAACTGGCAAGCTCTGATCTTCGGCGCACCGGAAAGTGTTCCGGCAGGTAATACCGCTTCAATGGCGTCCAGCGCATCATGGTTTTCGCTGATTTCACCACGCACCGTAGAGCCGATGTGCATAACATGAGAAAAACGCTCAATAGAATGGAACTTTTCGACCTGTACCGTACCAAACTTGCTTATTTTGCCGAGATCGTTTCGTCCTAAATCGACCAGCATATTGTGTTCGGCCAGTTCTTTTTCGTCGGCAAGCAGTTGTGCTTCAAGCGCTTTGTCTTCCTCTGCGGTTCTGCCTCTCGGTCTTGTCCCTGCAAGCGGGAAAGTGTGCAGCACACCATTTTCCAGCTTTACCAGAGTTTCGGGAGATGCCCCTGCAACCTCTACGTCTGTTCCTGAAAAATAAAACATATATGGTGACGGATTGAGGGTGCGAAGCACACGGTAGGTATTCAGGAGACTTCCCTCAAAAGGCGCACACAGTCGGTTCGACAGCACAATCTGGAAAATATCCCCCTCACGGATATGGCGCTTTGCCTTCTCAACCATGCGGCAGAACTGCTTTTTGTCAAACAACGGCGTAACATCGCCAAGCAGTTTGCCGCCCGGTTCATTCTTCTTTTCACCGTGGCGGAGAAGCTCTGCGAGCTGACGGAGTTCCATAACT
>CAKTAA010000203.1 GCA_934526185.1 uncultured Eubacteriales bacterium
TGCCGCTGATCGCGGACTAAGCCTCCATGACCGCCCTGCTGCGCCACGTCTATCAGACGCTGGATGCCGACGCGGATGTATCCGTACAGACCCTGCATTTGAAAGATCTCGAGACCAGAGAGTCCTTTTTGGAAAAGCACCAGTTTGTCGTACCGGAGGACCCGGTCTTAAGCATGCACCTTCTTGAAGAGCGCTACCATATCGAGGATGAGCTGCTCGACGCCATCTCTCACGGCAACAGCGCCCGTGCTCTCTCCTTCATGGAGGCTCTCGGGAACCTGCGCTTTGTCCCCCGCACGGAGGACGCACTCCGCAACCGCAAGAACCTGATTCTGACACTCAACACGCTGTTGCGGAGAAAAGCGTACGAAACGGGCGTCCACCCGTTTTATATCGACGCCGTCTCCGGCAACTTTGCGCGCATGATTGAGAGCATCCAATCCGTGGAAGAAATCAACGATCTCATATCCTACATGGTTCAAAGTTACTGTCAGCTCGTGGAACAGCGAAGCATGAGTTCGTATTCCGATCCGATCCGCCAGATTCTCGTCACCATAGACGCCTCACTGACCGGGGACTTAAGCCTGAAACGTTTTGCCAGCGAACTGTTTTTGAATACAAGCTACCTGTCCACGCTGTTCAAAAAGGAAGTCGGCATGACCCTGACGGACTACGTCAACGCCAACCGCATCGAATACGCCAAGAAGCTGCTGCGCAGTACCCTCCTGCCGGTGCAGGATGTTGCGGCAGCCTGCGGCATCCCCGACGTCCACTATTTCACACGGCTCTTCCGCCGCATCACGGGCATGACGCCACGCGAGTGGAGACGCTAAAAGACCGGGGCATGGAATGTGGCAGGCATGGATTTTGCAAATATACTGTATCTGCCTGTTCCGGACTGCCAACCGGCGGCGGGAATCTGAAACGCAAAATGGGGTATTTCTAATCTATACCGCGTTTGGTATCTCCGATGATCCGTGTTTTTCCAAGCTTTGAACACTCCGCGGAGAGTGTCCGCAATCCGCAGACAATTTTAGGACTTTTGTGCAGCGCTTGTCTGCGCTTCTGAATAAAACATAACCGCGCGAAGCCGATGTTTGAATTGGCATCTGCCTTATTTTCAATAGCAGATGCCAACGAGTTTCGGTTCGCGCGGTTTTATATTGTCTGTGAAGAAGCGTTGCTAGCGCTGCTTGTACTATAAGCATGTAGATACATTATGTATGTATCCGCATGCTTATTTTTATTATAATAAAAGGCGGATAAGGCTAGTGCGGTGGGACATAGCTCCCGTTTTTTAGAGTTTATTCCGCCTCTTATTATAAGCATTCGTTTAAACAGGTTGGATTAAATACATCCGTGTAACGAACAAGTCTGAATGGTAATAAGTCTGGCGGAGAAAAGGAGGATTTGCATGAAACAAATAGTAAGTGTAGGAATCGATGTATCAAAAGGGAAAAGCACTGTCTGTGCCATGATACATCCTAATACGATTATTAAGGAATCGTTTGAAGTTTTGCATACCGTAGAAGAAATGTCAATGTTAGCTGATTACATCGGATCACTTGATGGAGAAATTCGTATTGTAATGGAATCAACAGGGCATTATCATCTTCCGGTTGCACAATTTCTGTATCAAAAAGGCTTTTTTGTATGTGTTGAAAATGCATATATTATACGACAATTTTCACGCATTATGCTGCATGGCGCAAAAACAGATCCGCTTGATGCAAAAAAATTAGCAAAGTACGGTTTGGCATACTGGAGTGAACTGAAACCATATAAATTTCATCCAAGCTGCTACACAGAATTAAGTCTATTATCCAAGCAGTATCAGACATACATAAAGCTTTTGATTGCTGCTAAACAGAATGTAATACATTTGATGGATGAGATGCTTCCTGGTTTCAAAGAAGCGCTGGATACAGCAAGCAGTGTTCAATTCTCAAAAGTGAAATATGTGGATTTTGCCAAAGAATTCTATCATGTTGATATGATAAAAAGCATGGGAAAAGAAATTTTTCGAGAGAATTATAAGCAATGGTGTAAAGAAAAAGGATACCGTTTCCAATCAGAAAAGGCAGACGAGCTTTTTCACTTGGCGGAAGACGGTATCCCTACACTACCAACAGAGTTCCCTTCAACCAGACTCTGTATGGAAGTAGCAACAGAGCAAGTAAGCCAATTAGGTTATGCTCTAGAACAAATATTATCACAAATGCAAAATCTTGCAAAGACTTTACCAGAATATCAAACGATACGCCAAATGGGAGGCATGGGTGAAAAGTTATGTGTAAGGTTTATAGCTGACATTGGAGACGTTCGACGTTTCCATAATGGCAAAGCATTAGTTGCTTATGCGGGAATTGATGCTCCGCCTTATCAATCAGGACAATATACCGGCACCAAACGTAGAATAAGCAAACGCGGAAACAGTGCATTAAGGAAAACCGGTTATGAGGTTATGAAAAGTCTGAAATCCCATCCGCCCAAAACAGATACTCGTGTCTATGATTTTATAATTAAAAAAGAGAATGAAGGAAAAAGTAAGAAACAAGCCAAAATAGCCGGTTTAAATAAGTTTTTGCAAATCTATTATGCAAGAGTAATGGAAATATATAAGAATATAGTATAGTTGCATAAGAAAAAAGCCTGAATAATCAGGCCTATTTCTTATGCAAAAAAATCAAAAATTGTGTTGACATCTCTTAACAGGTCTAAAAAGTCCGCCCATTGTCT
>CAKTAA010000204.1 GCA_934526185.1 uncultured Eubacteriales bacterium
TCTGAATGTAGTAAAAGATCATCCAGGCCATTGGAGTGATAATCGCCACATGGTAGCCGTTAAATACGCCTGATTCAAAATATTCGGCGATTGCTGCAACGCCGGCGGCATTGTTCAGCATACCGGAAATAAGAACGACGGCGGCTTCTCCGGGAAGTCCCCATAATCCCATAACCGGACCGAGAACAACGGATAAAAGATCCATAAGACCGGTTACATCGAGGATTTTGAGCACGGGATACATCATGATCAGAGCGGGGCCTAATGTGAATAAGGCCATATAGATGCCTTTTTTTGCGCCTTCCAAAAAGTCGGGCATGAATTCTCCACACGGTTTCTTGAATGTCATTACGCCGCTACCTCCTTAGCTTTTTTATCAAAGAGTTTGATATAAATTCTCATAAGGTTACCTGAAATGAATTTACCGATAACACCCATGATTAGAATGTACCCCAAAGGACATCCTATGGATTGACAGCCAGGTACGAAAAACGCCGCATAGCTCAATGCCTGTCCGATAAAGCCAGTCGCTGTAAACATGAAGCATGAGAAGATACCAAGCTCTTTTTCATTGAGCAGTCCGTTATTCACAAGGTCTAAGGTCAGTGCGGAGCCAGTATCTGTTGACGCGAACAGATGGCCGATGAAAGCAAGGCCTGTCCATCCGGGAACACCGAGCAACGGTTTTAAAACAGGATTGAGGATTTTCATGCCGCCTCTTAATCCGTCGAGGCCTTCAACGACGTTCACAACGCCCGTTGCCAGCGCACAGGACGGAATAACCGTCAGGCAGAGCATAAAGCCGGTTCTGGAACCGTCTCCGCCTACGCCGGTGATGTTTTTGGCAGTGTCGGATAACGCACCGAATTTACCGAGCAGGGTGATGTAGTCAAACCATGAAATCCATTTCGGGCCGTACGCACAAATTCCGGAGAAGAAGATGAGTGCGACAATGAAGGCAATGTAACCGGCAGGTTTCACTTTTGCGTTCAATTGGTCGATGTACGCTTGTTTTTGTTCGTCTTTTGTCAAATCTTTTTCCATGATTCCTCCATACAAATAATTTTGTTATATTTCCTCTGTTATACGCGCAACAGAGCAATTACATTTGCATCAACCGCTTTTTTCTTTTGTTCTGCGGTTGCTTCGGGCATGGTGTTTTCAACGTATTCTTCAATAAGCTCGTAAACCGTTTTTTTCATTTGATACCTCTTAATATTTCCCGTATTCATGAGCAAATTCGTTGACAGCGCGGAAAGTTTCGGCGTTGACGTCTTCCGGGTCCACGATCGCTTTATCCAGCGTGAAGATAAAGCCGCCGCCGGGCGCGCAAGCGTCATAAACCTTCTTCGTATAGTCTATGCAATCCTGTACGCTTGAATACTTAAGCATTCCCTGAGGCATTCCTCCGGCAATCGTAATCCTATCGCCGAACCGTTTTTTAAATTCAAAAATATCATCGCTTTCCAGAGCCGCTATGTAAGCTCCTTTGGGCAGTTCATCAAATAAATCGTAGTGCTGCTTCCAGACGCCTTCCATGAAGCAGATGTATTTGGTTCCGCAATTATAAGCAGCTTCTACGCAGCGTTTCATATACGGCCAATACAATCTTTCAAACTGTTTTTTGGAAAGGAAGGGTGCAATATGCGCGGTGGAAAGCAGCCACGGGAATTGTGGTTCCTGCGCGCTGGGAATACTCTTTTCGTAATAGGGAGTAAGTGCTGCAACAGCTTTTTCTACCTTTGAAATATCCCTGCGCATATCTGTAAGCGTTCCGGTAAATCCGCGTATAAAGTCAAAGAAGTTATCGCAGGGATTTGGCGCCGAACGGCTTGAAATGATCGGGAAACCAAGTTCTTCCTGAACATATTTTTTGTTGTACGCACCGTTTCCCTTAAATTCAGAGATCTTGCCGAGAAGTTTTTCCAAAGCCTGATAGCTTTGCGGATAATCCGCATTCAGCCCCTGAATTTTCCTTCCGCCGACTTTATTCGCAATAAATTTGATCGGGTCAGCGATAAATTCGTCGTATTCGTCAGTCTGCATCGTGGAAGATTCTTTGTGTTGAATCGTGACGCCGTTTTCCGCCACCATATACGTAGGGCTTCCGATATCGAAGTATGCTTTAAAAGGATGGTTTAATCCAAACATAAGGATACCGTCGAAATAGAAATCGGTGTTGGCCTTGGTATAGCATTCGCGCTCAAGATCGTAGTCTTCAAAAACTTCCCATGTCGTATGACCGGCATAACCGATCGCATACGCATTAATCTGTGAAAGAATCGGGACATAATCCGGTTCCTGCAAATTACTCGCAGTGATAAACCTTGCTGTTCTTTCGTCGAATAGTTTTTTTATCTGTTCTTTTTCCGTCATTTTATCCATCCTTTCATGAAGAATATTTACTTAGAACAAAAATGCCATTACCGCACGGAACATTTTGTCCTGATACGCCACAAATCTGTCCTTCATGGCCTCTAAATTTTTTTCATCAATTTCAGGATGGGCGGCGACATATTCGTCCCACGTAACGTAATATTTTGACGTTTTCATCCAATTATCCATCATTAGCCTCCTAATAAACAGCTTTTTCGTGGATATAATCCAAAACTGCGATATAATTTTCTTTTCCGCCGTCGTAGGTAGCCATCACTTTATCTACGTCGAAGGTATAATTACCGCCGGGGGCCAAAATATCCACAATTTCTTTCGCTTTGTCCAAGCACTCTTCTTTTGTAC
>CAKTAA010000205.1 GCA_934526185.1 uncultured Eubacteriales bacterium
CTTCATGGCTGCCTCCTCATACCCCGGGGCGTAAACGCCTTTTGCAGCCTATCTATGAAATAACCGAAAGCGATGGCCAAAATGGCCGCAGGGATGGAGCCGATGATGATGTACGACTTGATATTGGTATCCACGCCGATATAAATGAACTCTCCCAGCCCCCCTTGCCCGATCATGGCCGCCAGCACCGCCCAGCTCACGGTATAGACCGTGGACATGCGCACCCCCGCCAGTATGGCGTTCATGGCGAGGGGAAGTTCCACCTTTCGGAGAATTTGCCCCCGACGCATCCCGCAGCTTTTGGCGACCTCAATATAGTAGGGATCTACGTTCAATATCCCCGTATAAGTATTTTTTAATACGGGGAATACGGCATATATGGAAAGAGCGACGATCACCGTAAGGGGCCGCATACCCAAATAAACCATTAATATTCCGATAAAGACAATCCCAGGCACCGTTTGAAAAATGCCGATTACAGGCAGCACAAAGCGAGAGGCGCGCGGCGCGCGGGACAACAGGATTCCCAGAGCGATTGCCACCGTGGAACCGATCACAACGGAAACCACTACATATTCGATATGGGTCAAAACAGCCAAAAGAAGCTTTTCTCCATAGGTACTCCAAAAATCAGTCATCATTTTGCACCCCCCAGACTGCCTCCGCAAGCCTTTCACCCAGGCCTTCTCTGGATATCTGCCCAATGGGAACGCCATGCTCATCCACCACAGTCACATAGGCTGATTCACTGCTGCAAAGCAACTGATACGCTTTCCTCGCGTCATCCGCCGCAGCTACGGTTTGTTCGTAGGCAGTATCTTCCGAAACAGGTTCCATCAGCTCTCTGCAGGTCAGGTAAAGTCCCTTCTTCTGTAGAAGGTTTGAGCCCATAAACTTGCGGATTGTATCGCTCGCCGGATTTGACAACATCTCTTCCGGCGGTGCGATTTGCAGAATATGTCCGTTCTCCATAAAGACAATGCGGTCCGCCAGTTTCACCGCCTCCCCCATGTCGTGCGTGACAAATAAAATCGTAATATTCAGTTTTTTTTGAAGGTTTTTGATCTCATCTTGCAAAACCTCCCGGGTAATAGGGTCCAGTGCCCCGAAGGGTTCGTCCATGAGCACGATGGGAGGCTGGGCCGCCAAAGCACGCAGCACACCGATGCGCTGTTGCTGCCCGCCGCTCAGCTCGCTGGGAAATTTCTTCGCATAAACGTCATAAGGCATATTGACCAGCGCCATCAGTTCCTTTGTTCGGGCGAGGCAGCGCGCCCTGTCCCATTTGAGTATCTTTGGAACGACGCAGATATTTTCCTCTATGGTCATGTTGGGAAAAAGCCCGATCTGTTGTATGACGTAGCCAATGTTGGTGCGTAGAGATACGACGTCAAAATCCTTAATATTTTTGCCATCAATAAAAATATCGCCGGAATCCATTTCGATCAAACGGTTCATCATCTTCAGTGTCGTAGTTTTCCCGCAACCGGAAAGGCCCACGATCACTACAAATTCCCCGTCATTCACCGTCAAATTGATATGATCGAGGATGACCGCATCCTGATAGGATTTACTGATGTCCCGATATTCGATCACTGTTTCTCCTCCTGCTCAGCCGTCGAAAAATAATTCATATAATATGTATAAGTTACTCTTGCTGTATAGCCTCTCGTACTGATGTTGTACCCGACTCCGCCATATTTAAGAGCATCCCCTTCCTGCCCTGAACAGGATTCCGTATATTCTTCTGCAGACGTCATTGCATTGACCGGTCCAACCTTATTATCAATCTCAACCGGTACACTGACCGTTATCTGACTATTTCTTGCCACAAGCTGTTCTTTCAGATACTGATATAACGCCTCTTCTGTGTCAAGTTGTACCACATCTTCTGAAAGGACAGACGCATCTTCTACTTTTGTCTGTGGTAACGTCTCTCCATCTGCTAAAATCACATATGGACTTATCTCATACTCCAAACGTTCCTCTTGGTTATAATCCCATCCTGTTTCAATATCCTTTGCTTTAACTATCACATGTGTAAAAAGAAGAAAAGCTATAACAAAAACAAAAAAATTTACAAATATTTTTTTTCTTTGACCCATATTAAAATCTCCTTATAAAGATAGGTAGTGTCAAAAACTACCTGTTTTTTATTGTTCTAAATCCTTTAAAACCTTGAATTTTGGAGGTTTGCAAATAAAAAGAGCATTTACCTCCTTTTTTTTGTATAATGTCTATCGCCAAACAAACCTTATACAAAAGGAGTCAATGCTCATGGACATTATACTTTATTTACTTAACATTATTCAATACCAACAGAAACAAATCCGCTGGCTTTTTAACTTTATCTGCAGATATATTCCTCTTAAGCAGTGGTCTTTTGACGATTCTCATTCTCCCAAATATCAAAAATTCAAGATTGATAAACTCCCAAAGATTATCCATTACGAAAAATGGGATTACTTGGACTACATTCCTTACCTTGAATGGAAGTACGGCAAGAAAATAAAGCCTGTTAATCGTCGCAAGGATTGTGATATTTCTAATGACTGCACATGTCCTCGCTGCAATGCTCCCTAGCCTTATCTCTACAAGAACAATGGTAAAAAAGGACAAATTCTGTGCAAAGTCTGCTCCACTGCATTCTCTCCGGAAGAAAACCGTTTTTCAAAGTCCTACTCCCTCAAATGCCCGCACTGCAATCACTCGCTGGCTCA
>CAKTAA010000206.1 GCA_934526185.1 uncultured Eubacteriales bacterium
CTGTTATCCCGAACGATGGGAGGAAAGGAGCTACTATGAACCAACAGCCAGATAAGATCACAGCTTTATACTGCCGCTTGAGCCAGGACGACGCGCTCGATGGGGAGAGCAATTCCATAACCAACCAAAAGGCGCTGTTATCCAGATATGCGGCGGAACACGGTTTCCGCAATACCATGTTTTTCGTGGACGATGGATTCTCAGGGACAAATTTTCAAAGGCCCGGATTTCAGGAGATGATGAAATATGTGGAGGACTATTCGGTTTCCACCCTGATCGTCAAAGACCTGTCCCGTCTGGGGCGGGAGTATTCCTATATGGGGCGTTTGCAGGATTTCATTTTCCCGGCTTACGATGTCCGCTTCATTGCAATCAATGACGATGTGGACAGCGCGAAAGGAGAAAATGATTTCGCCGTTTTCAAAAACGTGTTCAATGATTATTACGCAAAGGACACCAGCAAGAAAATCCGGGCAGTCGTTAAAATGCGAGGTGAAGCCGGGGAACACCTTGCCAGTAACCCGCCCTACGGCTATATCAAAGACCCGCAGGACAAAAAGAAATGGATTGTGGATGAAGAAGCGGCTAAGGTGGTGCGATATATCTTTGACCTGTGCATTGCGGGGAAAGGGCCGATGCAGATAGCGAAAATACTAACAGCAGAAAAGGTGCTGACTGCCACCGCCTACCATGCTAAACAGAAAGGTTGGACAATGCCGGATGATTTGTATCAATGGTGTGCAAAATCTGTTTCTAGTATTTTAGAACGACGGGAATACACTGGCTGTACCGTCAACTTCAAGACTTATACCAAATCTCTGAAATTTAAAAAGCGGCTGCAAAATCCAAAAGAAAACCAGCGGATATTTGAAGGAACACAACCGGCAATCATTGAGTACGGACAATGGGAACGGGTACAGGCTCTCAGGGGAAATAAACGCAGGCCAACCAAAACCGGTAAGACAAGCATTTTCTCTGGCCTTGTCCGCTGTGCTGACTGTGGAGCTAAGCTCTATTACTGTACCTGCAACAGCTACAAAGATGATTCACAAGATCATTTCGTCTGTTCCAATTACAAAAGCAATACCGGTTCTTGCCAGATTCATTATATCCGTGAAATCACACTGTATAAGCGGGTACTGGAATGTGTTCAGCGGACGCTGACCTATGTGCGGCTGTTTCAGGATGATTTCACACAGGAAATGCTGATGCAGGATGAAGCCAGCCGGAAAGCAGAACTGGCACAGAAACGAAAAGCCCTGTCCGGCGCACAGAAGCGTATGGAGGACTTGGATAAAATCATCCAACACCTTTATGAAGATAATGTTTTAGGGAAACTAAGTGACCTCCGTTTCCAGAAGTTATCATCACAGTATGAGACCGAACAGGCAGAAATTAGGCAGCTTTCCGAAACACTGGAACGGGAAATCGCAGAAGAAGCCACACAGGTTTCGGATGTGGGGCGTTTCTTACAGCTTGCGGAACGGTATTCCGATATACAAGAACTTGACGCTGCGACAGTCAACGAACTGATTGAAAAAATCGTCATCCATAGCCCGGAGAAAATCGACGGGAGAAAGCATGTGACGATTGAGATTTACTTTACTTATGTAGGAAAAATTCGGATTCCTCTTCAAAAACCGGAGCTGCCTGCAAGCACGGAAAAACCGGCGTGATTGTTACCACGCCGGTTCTACCGGGAAATTTCATTTACTTCCTTATGAGCCTCCGCCTAATACCGATGCCCCTTTTTTACTTACAGTCTTTATATCCTATCGCTTATCGTAAACCTGTAATGTTATCCGACCTTGCCCTTAATATACTTGGTATTGAAATACGGCAAATCAAAGTTGTGTACTGCAACATTTTTTCTTTATGACAGTTTTCCGGGTTTTTTACCCAATTAATCAGCATATTTGCAAGGGCTTCTGTGTAGAAGTCGGCAAGGTACTGCTTGAAATCCTCATCTACGGATATAGATAGTTCTCGTTCTCCCGCATCAATGGCCTTGCTGATTACTTCTATAAAATCCGCATAAAAAAAGCGTTTCATTTCGTCCCGTCCCATAGCGTCATAGGCACAGTTTATAATGTGTTGATTTTCTTCCACATAATTCATAACAAAGATAATAGCTTCTTCTGTATTTACAACCAAATCCATTTGTTTAACTATGTTGATTGCTTCGGCTTCAAGTGTCCATTTCAGCAGATCGTAAATATTTTCAAAATGATAGTAAAAAGTTTTTCGATTAACTCCGCAATCAGCAATAATTTCACTGACCGTCACTTTGGAGAGAGATTTCTTTTTCATAAATTTTTTTAATGATTCTGATAATATCTTTTTTGTTTGCAGCGTCGTCACTTCATGTTTCATACTGTTTCACCTCATTTTATTTATTATACACTTATCCGGTAAAAATATTCAACGGACATTGGCGGTCATTTGTCCGGCAAACGTAAATAATCGTATTCATTTGACCGTCAATGCATAATGGTTTGTCCGTATTTTCCACAACAACCTAAGAGTTGACCGTTTTAATTAGTTTTAAATATTTCTATCATTTTATAGAAAAATCGAAAAGGAGCGATATTTATGCCCGAATACATTTATGATGTTGTCCTTAAAACGCAATTAGGGTTAAAAAGAGGTATTATGAGCTTGCATATCGAGCAGGAAAATATTAACGGTTACTTGGATATTTTACAGCATTCAGAGC
>CAKTAA010000207.1 GCA_934526185.1 uncultured Eubacteriales bacterium
CCGTCGATCGCCATTTTGCGAAGGTAAGCACTCATATTCTCTATCCCAAGCTGCGCCATCCTCGCCTTTATCAAGCTGAGTTCTCTTTCATCTACGAAGAATTTGACCTGTATCGGTCGTTGACGGATTGCGGGTTTTCGCTTTTCTGACATTAACTGTACCTCAAAATCAGAATCGAGCCATTAAAAGCACGAATTTTTTTATCCAAGAACTTCTTTGCAATATGCTATTTCTTCGGGAGAGAACAGGGATTGATATTCAGGTTTGCAAACAGAATTTTCCATCGTTAAATCTAATCTCCCGCAAAGACACAGCGTAGTAAAACCGTCTGATGTATTTCCTGTTTGGAGAGCATTTGCAATTAGCCGTTTAGCCGTTTCAACACCACCATACTTGGCTATCATCTGGTTAAAACGTGTGGGATTGTATCTACATTCTTTTTTTGCATGAAGCATCTTGGCGCGGATTTCCTCTTCAAATTTAATAGCCAATGGGTCCATATGCCTACCCTCCTTGCAACGTCTTTGTCAAACTTTTCGCTCAAATACTTTTCCGCATTTTTGACATATAAATTTCGTTTTCCCATGTTTTCCGTTAATACCTGTTGCAATACCGACAGCAGTTCCCAATGGATTGAATAAACTGCCAATTGCTCCACCGACAGCGGCTTTGCCAAAAGAAAACTTTGTTTTAGTTGAAATGGGAACTACATTTGTGCTGTTGCAGAATATATTGGGACAACGAATTGTTTTCGCCACTTTGATGCGCCTCCTTATTGTTCAAGTGGTTCAAGGGTAATAATCCCCGATACCGTCAGGCTCACATAGTATCCATCTGGAATAAAGATTTCTTGAATTTCACCATATTGTGAAAAAGAGTAAGTAGCATATTCATCGTCATTTTCTGGATTGCCAACATACACGTTACAGGCAGTTGCCACGTAATCGTATTGCTTGGGGTTAGAAGCATTCATAACTAAATACTTTCCACTGGGGATATAATATTCGTAATCGCCGTATTCCGTTTCTTTGCCCCAAGGACCCCTCATTGAAGAGTTAAGATAGTAAATGTTGGGGTTCCTGCTGCTCTCGTTTACACCGCTGCCGTAAGGATTATTTCCCGGAACAGCAGGAAATTTTCCGTCTGCTACACAATCGGCATATTCGCTTGACGCAAGCCACTTCTCTGTCTCAGTGCTGTAATTTTCAGGGGGCGTACTTGTTTCTGAGTGTCCCGCCGAATCGGTTGTAACCTCCTCGTTCTTGCTCGGAAAGGTATGATAAGAAACTATGATTGCAACAGTTTTATCAAACGTGTCTCCCGCACGAAACGAACCGTCTCCGTCAATAGTTACTTCTTCTACTTCCCCATCTTTCGTCAGCCATCCCGTAACGAGGTCCTCTATTGTTTTTGTCTGGATATTTACGAATCCTGCCGCAGATATATCGTTCACTACATCTTGATAATTTTTGCCTTTGCAATCATTTGCAGACACTGGAACTTTCAGAAGATCCGAGGAATCCTGCGAACAAGCAGCTAATAACAAACACAACATTATGGATAGCCACAATGCGATAGTACGTTTCATAGAAAAGTCCTCCAAAATCGTCAGAGTGTGTACACATATTATAGCACAATAACAAGAACTCTTTCAAGCTGTCTGCGGAAATTTATCGTTTATAGCAGGTCATTTGCTACAAGCATTCGGCGTTTGCGCGTTTTTGATGAAGTCGTGTGTACTTCGCATCGATCCTTGATCTATCAGCTTTACGATTTATAGGGAAAGTTATTGCAAACGGAAAAGTTCATTCTATTCAGCGAACGCTGTTTATTGTAGCGCGATTCACTATTCAGGAGTGCTTTCATTACCGAGATGACAACTATTTCACCCTTTTCACTATCCTTACCTTACAGAACAGAAAATAGGCGATTTTCAACCCTTAGCTGTACAAAAACAGGCAGCACCCAACCGAAGTTGAGTGCCGCCTGTTTTGTTGTCCAATCCTGCTTGGCAGATGCCGATTTTGTAGTTTCCTCAAATTACTGTCTTATCGGCACACGGCTAACCCCGTCCTTTTTTTTGTGAACTCTGTGTGTTTGATGCTATTGACTTTTGAAAAAATCAGATTATAATATATACTGTAATTGTAGATATTGAAAATACAGGAATGGAAACTGACCGAGGGGTAAATATTGTTATGGCTCATGAAAAATTTCAAGTTACGGGGATGACCTGTTCTGCCTGCGCCGCTCATGTTGAGAAAAGCGTTTCTAAATTAAACGGAGTGAAAAACTGCACGGTAAATTTGCTAAGCAACAGCATGACGGTGGATTTTTCATCCGATCTCGTATCGGTTTCGGATATTTTACATGCCGTTGAATCCGGCGGATATCATGCATCGCTTATTTTGTCAAAAAAATCAGATAGGACAGCCCCTTCTGCTCCGGAAGATGCTGTTGCAGGAGAATTAAAAAACATGAAGTTCCGGCTGATTCTTTCGCTGGTATTTTTGATCCCGTTATTTTATATCTCGATGGGACACATGATGGGCGTGCCGCTGCCGTCTTTTTTGACCGGGCATGCAAATGCGCTGACCTTTGCATTTACGCAGTTCTTACTGATCCTTCCCATTGTTTTTGTAAACTTTAAATATTTTCAGGTGGGATTTAAGACGTTGTTTAAAGGCTCGCCGAATATGGACTCTTTGAT
>CAKTAA010000208.1 GCA_934526185.1 uncultured Eubacteriales bacterium
AATTCAATAATCTTGTTCGTTCACATTTAGTTTTCGGGCAACAAAATAATAGAAATTTTATCATCCGGCAAAGAAAATGAGCGAAAAAACGTCTATTCTGCCTTCTTCTTATAAGAAATAGTGCCCGTTGCCTGATAAGTCGGCATCAAAAGCACCTCTGCAATCTGAATATGCGCAGGAGCCGAGGCAGCATAATATACTGTTTCGGCAATATCGTCTCCGGTCAGCGGGCGGATTCCCTTGTAAAAATTGTCAGCCGCCTGCTTGTCACCACGGTAACGGACCACTGTAAAGTTTGTTTCCACCATGCCCGGTTTGATATTCGTCACCCGCAGCGGCGTATCCACCAAGTCTATCCGAAGTCCGTCCGAAAGTGCCTTCACAGCAGCTTTGGTGGCGCAGTAAACACTGCCTCCGGGATAGGCGGCATCTCCGGCGATAGAACCTATATTAATAATGTGTCCGCATCCCCGTTCCACCATGCCCGGAACTACCAGACGTGTCATGGTGAGCAAACCTCTTATATTCGTATCGATCATGATATCCCACTCGTCCAGACTACCTTCGAACTCTTTGTCCACTCCGATCACCAGTCCGGCATTGTTAATCAATACATCAATCGATTTCCATTCTTCCGGCAACGCTTCCAGTGCGGCGGCAGCCTGTTTCCGGTCGCGAACATCAAAAGGCAACACACAGACCTGTATTCCATACTCTTTTTCCAGTTCAGCCTTCAGTTCTTCCAGCTTCGACACTGTACGGGCATTCAAAATCAGGTTCCATCCTTCCTTAGCAAATTTACGGGCGCATCCTTCGCCGATTCCGCTGCTCGCTCCGGTTATAAAAACAATCTTCGCTTTCATTATGTTTTGAATTACAATATTGAATGACAAAAGTACGCCTTAAGTCTCATTTGTTAGTCCAAAAGTCTAGTTAAATAAGATTAAACCATAAAAGAAATCAAGAATGATAAAAAGGAAGTACTTTTTTTCTGTTTTTGCGAACAACCTTTGGAGAAAAATGTTATATTTGTTGTATCATAATCATTTTAAACAGTATAAATTATGAAAGGATTAAATGTATTAGCAGCTGAAATTAAAGGAGAAATAGGAGAATAAGTAAGTAAAGGACTAAAACAGAGCGACCATGTTTGCAGACGATAAAAGTATTGAGAACTTTCAACAGTTGTTTTTTGAGTTCAAAAAGTATCTGGAACTTCAAAAAGAATACACCAAGTTAGAGTTGACGGAGAAGCTGACCATACTTCTTTCAACGTTAATCATGATTGTAATACTTATCATCCTTGGCATGGTAGCCCTGTTTTATCTGTTATTTGCCTTGGCTTATGTATTGGAACCTCTGGTAGGCGGACTTATGGCAAGCTTCGCTATCATTGCCGGCATCAATATACTGATTATGGCTTTAGTCATTATTTTCCGCAAACAGCTTATCATCTCCCCGATGGTAAACTTCCTCGCTAACTTGTTTTTAACCGATTCAAAATAAATGAAGTTATGAGTGCGCAAACACCTGCCAAAATTACATTAGAAGAGATCACCCAACGCAAAAAGAAGCTCTTGAATGAAATTCAGGCTCAAAAACGAGCTATGACGGCCACCACCCGCGAAATATTCTCGCCTCTTGCACCCGCCGCCAACAAAGCGGATTCGCTCATGCGTTCGTTCAATACCGGCATGGCCATCTTTGACGGAGTAGTTTTGGGTATCAAGATCATGAAAAAAATGCGGACGTACTTTAGAAGACTAAGATAGCAATCCGGGTATGACAAGAAGGATCAGACCCCTACCCCGTCCCATCTCATCACTACCACCCATTCTGCCGGCTGTCCGTTTCCGTAAAGCCGATGTGGAATCGTACCGATCACTAAATCACAATGGGCTGCAAATACATTCTTCAATTCCTTCAGCAGTGCATTCAACAGAATTTCCAGATGTATCTCATCCATGATACAGCTGACGACACGCACGTACTGATAAACGTGTAAATCCTTCCCCTGCCGCATGGCACTCACATCCCTTCCGGAGATATGCAACTCATCTTCCAGAAAAGAATACGAAATCGATTTGTCGATATTCATCAGGTTCACTACCATACTTCCCAAAAACTCATAAGATCCATGATTTTCTTTTGTCATGTTTACTCTTTGTTTAAAATTTAATAAAAAATAGATATATATTTGGTTATTCAATCTGTTTCAACCTATGAAACAAGTTCTAATTCACCCTCCTTTACCTTTGCACCCGCTATCCCGATAGTGGGATATACAATCATAAAACATCAAAATCAAATGCAAGTACTCGAAGAAATTAAAGTTTCCGTTTACGAAAATGTGTATTCCAAAAAGCCTAAAATCATGTCTTTCCTCGAAGTCATCTTTATGTGTATTCATCCGGTTTATGCTTCCATCATCCAATCCATCCGGCGGTATCATCAGGAAGGCGACCATGAAGCCGCCCAAAAACTAAAAAGCCAGCTCCCCTGCTTCACTCCTGCCGGCACCTTCGACGGAGCGCATGCCATCCGAAATTTCCAGTTGCCCAGTCACATTATCGGACTCGACTACGACCACGTTCCCAATCGGCTGGAGATCATCCGTCTTTGCGCTGCCGACCCTCATACCGTAGCTGCTCTGGAAAGCCCTACGGACGGCGTGAAAA
>CAKTAA010000209.1 GCA_934526185.1 uncultured Eubacteriales bacterium
TATGCACGAACCTGTGCGCCTGTTCTACGCAGCGTTTCCAAATGTACCTCATCTGCAAAATATACGATTTCTTCCTTACGCTTAATCAGTTCCGTTACAATGGGCAATGTGCTGTTAATATGTCCATAGCTGGAATAAGTCAGGAAAACCCCCTTGGCCATTCTTTCAACTTCCTCACCTGTATTATTTACGTCCGGTTTCTTCTACTCTTTGAGCAATGTAGCCAATAAACTCGTCTATAGTTTTGAAGCGGTTCAGCGTAAGATCCTCGTCTGCGAATTCAAAGTCAAATTCTGTTTCCACGCTGACAATTATCTTGATGAAATCAACCGAGCTGATGGTTGAAAAATCGACATCATTTTTTTCCGTATTTTTCTTACCCGTATATTCAGATAAAATTTCCAGTACTCTTTTTTCCACCATCGCATATTTTTCCTGTTCCATGTTTAACCTCATCCCTTTTATATTATATTTTCAGCCGATTCTCCGCGGTATATCTGCCAAACGCTTGTGACAGCTCAGAAAACAGTTGAAATTGTCTGTCCAGCAGCAAATCCCCGCTTTGGATACAACGGTCCAGAAGAGTTCTGCTTTTTAGATATGCCGCCTTCAGGAGTTTCATATAGAAAGCATCCCATTGTGCCTGTATGCGTGTTAGCTGCGCCATCATCTGTCTGGAGGCTTCTGGCTCTGTTGTATACCTGTCAATTTCCTCGATTAGATAATGGTTGATAAATGATAAATTAACCCGAATTAAAAAAGCCGTTTCGGCACAGGACTTGGCAAACCTTACATTTTCCTCGCCTATATTGCTGAGAGCCCATATGGTTTCCCTTACAGCGCAAGCCCCGCACAAAAAATCCTCCGACTCTTTTTCCGAAAAAAACGAGTCCAAGCCGGCTTTAATCGCACGCACCGCATTCTGTGTTTTAATTTCGGTGCACTCAAATAATTCAAGCCAAAAATATTCCAGGATCGACTTCTTAAATTGTTCGAGTGGCAAGCCTCCTTTAAATTTTGATCTGTTTCCTTGATAGTCGACAACATATGGATCCGCGATGTAAGCGTACTTTTTTATGTCATCAAAACCATATAAAATGATGCAGTGCGGCGGTTCCTGTATTTCCGTTTGTGCCAGTCTTGGGAAATAGTCTAAAACATCAGAATTGATAGAAACTAAAATCGGCGTATCGTGCATAAGGATATTTCTAATGCGTTCCCAGTCCGTTCCTTTTTCAACGGAACCACCGCATCCGAAGCGTACACCAATCGCGTTTGCAAAGCGCCCCATAAGCTGCGGAAACGGCTGGAATTGGAAGCGATTCATCGGACTCAACGCCTCGCCGAAGCACCTTTTTCTGAAGCGATACCTCAGGCCGTCGGCGAGAAAAAAGCAGTCCGGTTCACTTACCATATATCCATAATTTGCCATGATATTGTGGAGGCACGCCGTAAAACAACTTCTGCCGGTGGTAACAGGAAGCCCGTTTATGATATATTTCATCTTCCTCCCGCATTCCGTGACGAATTCTTCAGATATATTTTTTTTTCATCCTTTCAATTAAAACTTTTGCATCTCTTATTGCATACCCACACCTTTCCTTAAAAAAGCGGACGTCGTCATCACTCAAGAAGAGGGTTGGAAGTATTCGCGAGACAGAGGCCGTCAAAATACCATAGGAAGCCAGACATTGACGCAAAATCCCGTTTTTCATCTGAATGGAGGGGAGCATGTCCCGATAACACGCTACCGGCGATAGGGCACAGTGGAATGAACTACAAGAAGCATCCCCTTGAACCACGAGATCAAGAGAGCAGTCTCGGGCAGCTTGTATCAGGCACAAATGAATTTCTTCGGTCTTTCTTTTCATCGTGCTATATAATTCATCTCCCCCTTTCATAATGGTGTGCAGCGTCGCATTTGCAGCGGCCATTCCCAAAGGGTAGCCGTTATAGGTTCCGCCGTGGATCACCAGTGCCTTTTCATATTTGCGCATGATATCTCCTCTGCCAGCTATGGCCGAAAGAGGGACTGACCCGTTTGACAACGCTTTGCCCAATATGCAAAGATCAGGTATAACACCAAACATTTTTTGTGCTCCACCCGGACCGACGCGGAATCCCGTTATCAATTCGTCAAATATCAATAAAACCTGGTTTTCACGACAGAGCCTTCTCATTGTTGCAAGAAAGCCTGGCTCTGGCAGAATACTGCCGCCGTTTATCAGGATAGGTTCAGTGATGACTGCTGCTATTTCATCTTTATATTTCCACAGTATCCTTTCTAGGAGCTCGGCGTCGTTCCAAGGAATCAGAAGCATTTCGTTCGATAAGGCACCTTGCGCCCGGCCCGCGGTTGTAAACGGCCCTTTTCCCAAATCCTTTGGAACTGGGAAATCAATGTCTGTCACTTCCCCTCCCAGCACATTGTCTGCCGTCCCATGGAAATGTCCTTCAAAACGCAGAATGCGGTTTTTTCCTGTATATGCGCGGGCGAGCCGAATGGCGTTCTGCATCATTTCCGTTCCGCTCAACCCAAATCGGACCAAATCGCAGCAAGGGATTAGGCTCTGCAGAGCAGCACAGACCGGCTTGGTTGCCTCCGTCATTTCTACCGCGGCCGCCTGATCTATGCACTCCTTTAAAGATTCGTTGTATTCATTG
>CAKTAA010000210.1 GCA_934526185.1 uncultured Eubacteriales bacterium
AATCACAGCTTGTCTATAAGTCTGTCGGACGACGGAACCAAAATACTCATCTATTGCTTTGCAGGATGTTCTACTGAAGAAATTTTACAAAAGTCCGGACTAAACATGGCCGACTTATTTTTAGTGAGCGCAAATGATAAAAAGCAAATCATACACCAAACCAGCTATACCTATTACAATGCCGATGGCTCCATAGCCTACACAAAAACAAGGATAGATAATGCAGACAAAACCAAAAGCTTCTATTTTGAACAGCCCGACGGTACAAAAGGTCTGAAAGGTGTTCAGCACGAACTATATAATCTTCCTGCCGTTGTTTCGGCTGAAAAGGTATATGTTGTAGAAGGTGAGAAATGTGCTGACGCAGTAATAAAGCAGGGCTTTGTTGCCACTACGCTTGATACGGGAGCAAAGTCCCCTTGGTGTTCTCACTATACAGAACACTTAAAAGATAAAGATGTCATTATCATTCCCGATAATGACGCTCCCGGTATGAACTACGCAAAGAAGATTTTACAGAATGTGCCTACCGCACGAATTGTAAAACTTCCTGGCCTTGCAGAAAAGGGAGACATTTACGATTGGCTTGCTATGGGGCATACTATAGCAGAAGTTGATGAATTGCCTGCATTTGAAATTACCGAAAGTATTGCTACATCAAGCCATAGTGATAGTGGGAACACAGGGGATTTCAAAAATGAAACACAGGCGGAAACCATCATTCGACTTGTTGAAGAAAAAGGTGCCGTCCTGTTTCACGATACTGCCAAAGACCCTTATGCCGCCGTTATGATTGACGGGCACCGTGAGGTCTGGGCTATCGACAACGGAGATTTTAATACTTGGCTTAATAGTTTGTATTATTCTGCCGAAAAGAAGCCTGCTAAAAAGGATAGTCTTTCACAGGCGAAAGATGTACTAAAGGCAAGGGCTGTTTTTGAGAATACAAGGGATATTCCGCTTGATACCCGAGTGGCACAATCAGATAATGCCTTTTGGTATAATCTGAGTAATGACGATTGGAATGCCGTCAAAATTACTAATGACGGGTGGGAAATCATTGATAATCCCCCGATACTATTCAAGCGTTTCCGACATCAAAAATGTCAATCACATCCGAGCAAGAACGGAGATATCAGACGGATTTTAAAATACATAAATTTGCAGGATAACCACACTCTGTTTTTATGTTGGTTGGTCTGTTGCTTCGTGCCCAACATTCCGCACGCTATGCCGATTTTCTTCGGTGAAAAAGGTGCAGCCAAAACTACGGCTTGCACTTTGCTGAAAAAACTGATAGACCCCTCGGCGTTGGAAACATTGACGATTCAAAAAAATCCTCGCTCGTTGGCTGTAAATCTGCAACAGCATTGGTTTTTGCCTTTTGACAATGTTTCCCGAATTGACGAAGAAACAAGCGACACCTTATGCCGAGCCATAACAGGCGGCGGTATTCAGCAAAGAAAACTTTTTACCGACGCTGACGATTACATTTTTACATTTCAAAAATGCTTGGCACTTAATGGGATAAATAATGTAGCCAACCGCCCTGACCTGCTTGACAGAGCCATATTGATTGAACTCTGTCGCATAGAGGAAAGCAACCGTCGGGAACTTAACGAACTTATGGCCGACTTTGAAAAGGACTTGCCCTGTATCTTGGGCGGTATCTTTGATACGCTGTCAAAAGCAATGAACCTGTACCCGACAATTAAACTCGACACACTACCCCGTATGGCTGACTTTGCTCGTTGGGGATATGCTGTCGGTGAAGCGCTCGGCGGTCTCGGAAACGAATTTCTTGAACAGTATAATGCCAATCAAAATAAGAGGAATATCGAGATTTTGAATACCGATATTGTTGCTACATTGGTAGTTGCCTTTATGAAAGACAAAGCCGAGTGGTCGGGCTTGATTTCCGAACTGTATAATCAGTTGTCGGCAATGGCTCCGCAGTACGGTATCAACTGTAAAGGCAAGGAATTTCCTGCTATGCCCAACGTGCTGTCCCGTCGTTTGAACGGATTGAAAAGCAATCTGCAAGAAGCGGGAATTTCATTTAAGACTTCGTCGAAAATGAATGGCAGAGAAATTATCTTGATAAATGAGAAAATACCTCAATTATCGTCATACTGTCATTACGGAGTCCAATTTGACGGAGTAAATCCGCCTGTCAGTATGACTGACAGCACAGAGGACGATACCGTCACTGATGATGTCACTTTTTAATTGAGGTATGACGGTTATGACGATATTTTTAAATATACCGACATAATCGCATTGCCTATAACAAAAGCCATTGGAACTGCAAAAGCGGTTTCAATGGCTTTCTCTATATAAACGCCGATCAGACCACCGACGCGATATCCATAATACTGTAAACCGAATCGCCAATGGTGAACTGCACGCTCCCGTCCTCAGCTTCATTTAATGAGATATTATGCCCTTGAAGTTCTTTTATTTGCATAAGAAATTGAGCAACTTCCTCCGGCGTGAATATACAACGATTCGGACGAATACTCCTTGCCGCCTTAACAGGATTTCTAAATTTTTTCATATCGTTTCTCTCCTTGAATAAAACCACAGTAATTATCTGTATCATCAATAAGCACGAAATTAAGCTGTTTTCATCCAAGTTAGATGATACCCTCTGCA
>CAKTAA010000211.1 GCA_934526185.1 uncultured Eubacteriales bacterium
GCAGTCTACTGCGTAACATTTTGCTATACCCGCGTGGATATTTAGACAGGCAAAAAGCCTTAATTTATGCGGCTTGCAAAGGGAGGAAATTGAGCAAGTAGTGTCGTATTCCTCAGAAGCGCAAAAATGCTGTTTTATCGTTCCACACGGCATAGAAAAAGCGGCCAAGAAGTCTTTGACCTCTTACCCGCTTTTCGTTGCAATCCGTATGGCAGCTACCCTGTTTCCGCTGGTTGGTGATACTGTTTTATGAGTAGCTACCTTGGTTCCTTCTCTTTTTTTCTCTGTTTACTTGACAAGGGGAGGCACATATTATTTGTTATGGTTAGGATTTTTTAATATTCCGTGCCTTCTCTGCCTTTTCAACTGATTCTTCTGTATATGTTGATTGTGATGCTGGTTCTTTAATCGTCAAAGATACGAATTATAGGAAGATTGAGTAATATGGTTAGCATCAGGTGGATATGCTAAAAGGGCCTCTACACTATCGCAAAACTATCTCTCATCCATAGAAAGAGGATTAAGTTTTCCAAGTCCAGGGAAATTGGTTTTAATTATTGATGAACTCGATATTTCGGCGGATCAATTATTTGAAGATGTAATTAAAAATTCCGTTCAAATGAAAAGTTCCTTATTATCAGAAAAGATTCAACATTTACCCATTGATGGACAAAAGTTTATTTTATCGGTGTTAGCTGTTCTGATCCAAGAAATAGAAAATAGATTTTGAATGCATGGAGAAACTAATTATGGCTATGAGGAACCAAATGCAAGAAAAACCTATTGATTTAATGGGAGGCTTTGTTGGCGGAAAACTTGTTTCTGTAGCGAAGGGGTATCGCTTATCGAAGTATGGCAGGCTGATAAAGAGCCGCCACTAGGTACTATTGCATATAGGAGGCTTTCCCCGGAAGAATATAAAGAAGTCGAAAAGTTTCTTAAAAACAGTACTCAATGAAGGCTAAAGCAGAGGTTATGCACTCTGCTTTTTTCTTTACTTGGAAGTGATTCCAGGTAAAGAAAAAAGAGGCCGTTCGACACCCCGATGGTATATCCAAGTTTTACAGAAGGTAAAACTGCCTGTCACAGGTTTCAGTTATGCTCTGCTATTATTTGTGGATAATAGCTCCTATGCCAGTTGATACAAGGTCTGTCAAGGGGCCTTTCTGCAGAAGTTACGGATTATTCCGTAAAATATGTGAGTAAAACCGTTTAGGGCAGTTCTATTAAGCAAGAACTGCCCTAACTATGTTTTTGCTTTTTCTTGGTACATAAATATAACAAATTTACCTCATGGCATCCTTCATTGATTTTATATATTTGCCTATATGATTCGGCGCCTCTTTGCCGTATTTTTCAAGCAGCTTTATAATAGCCGAACCGACGATTGCACCGTCAGCAATATCCGCCATTTTCTTTGCCTGCTCCGGTGTGGAAATACCAAACCCAATCGCACAAGGTATACCGGTATTTTCTCTTACCACTTTCACAATAGAAGTAAGGTCTGTCTTGATTTCACTTCTCGTACCCGTAACGCCGAGACTGGAAACGATATATAAGAAACCTTCTGCTTCTTTTGCAATCATGGCAATGCGGTTTTCAGACGTCGGTGCAATCAATGACACTAAATCAACGCCATACTTGTGGCAAAGCGGCAAAAATTCTTCTTTTTCCTCAAACGGCAAATCTGGCAGAATGAGGCCATCAATTTCAATATTCTTACAGGTGGATATAAATTTTTCTGCGCCATAGGAGAACACCACATTCGAATAAGTCATGAAAACCATCGGCACTTTTACATCATAGCGAAGTTTTTTGACAAATGCGAATATTTTATCTGTTGTAACGCCTCCGCTCAGCGCCCTAATGTTTGCTTCCTGAATAACAGGTCCTTCGGCGGTTGGATCGGAGAACGGGATGCCAAGCTCAATGAGATCCGCACCGTTTTCTACAGCGGCACGGATAGCGGCGGCTGTCGTTTCCAGATCAGGGTCACCGCAAGTGATAAAGGCGATAAACGCCTTGCCGTTTTCAAATGCTTTTTTGATGTTACTCATGAAGATCCTCCCCTCTGTAACGGGCAATGGCTGCACAGTCCTTGTCGCCTCTGCCGGATATGGTAATTACGATGATTTGGCCTTTATCCATTGCCGGCGCGAGCTTCATTGCGTGAGCAACAGCGTGAGCCGATTCGATGGCGGGAATAATGCCTTCGGTCTTGGCCAGATATTCAAATGCGTTTACCGCTTCATCATCGGTTACAGGCACATATTCCGCTCTGCCAATATCATGCAGGTGAGCGTGCTCGGGGCCGACGCCGGGGTAGTCCAGCCCAGCTGAGATAGAATAAACGGGAGCGATCTGACCGTATTCATCCTGGCAGAAATATGACTTCATACCATGGAAGATTCCTACTCTACCAGTGGCAATGGTTGCCGCCGTTTCAAAGGTATCAATACCTCTGCCTGCCGCTTCGCAGCCGATCAGGCGAACGCCCTTATCGCCTATGAAATGATAAAAGCTGCCAATGGCATTGGAGCCGCCGCCGACACAAGCGATGACCGCATCGGGCAGTCTGCCTTCTTTCTCTTGGATCTGCTCCTTGATTTCTTTAGAAATAACCGCTTGAAAATCACGAACGATAGTGGGGAAT
>CAKTAA010000212.1 GCA_934526185.1 uncultured Eubacteriales bacterium
GCATATACACCTCTGACAGAATCTCGAGTCCAAGAAGCTGATTGGCCTTTATTGCGGCAGATTTACGCGCAAAGTCGTCGGGAGATTTAATTTTGTTTTTTGCATCGTTGAGCATTTCGTTCATGGCCGCAACGAGAAGCCCTGCTGATCCGGTTGCAAAGTCCCATACATAGGAATCTTTATCTACTCTTGCAAGCCTTGCTAAAAGAGTTGCAACATAGGCGGGCGTTAGAACGACATCGTTTAACTTGTCTTGAGAAAAGCCCAGCCAGCTATACATCTCATTGAATAACTTACCGGTAAAGTCCGTGGTAAGACCGATTTTATAGTATATACCAAGGTCATCAACAATTTTTGTAAATACACGTTTGAGCTGACTTTCTCCGGTTTCGACCTTGTTAATATTATCCGTTGTCAGTGTATTCTGTAATGTGCGGACAATCATATCGCGCTTTTCCTGCGGAAGATTCTTTTCGTCCAGAAAAGCCTTGATTTTGCGGAGGATAATATCACCGTCACGGTTTCCGGTTTCGGTTGAAGATTTCAACTCGGATTTTTCAAGAGCAGCCACTCTACCGGGAACGCCGAGCGTCGCAATGATGGATGCAGCCACAAGATATACGCGATCGCGCTCGCTCAAGCCTTTTTCGTTCTGATAAATATCATTATTCAGCTTTACAAGGCTTGCGTTGATTTCCCGCTCTCGCTGCTCTTTTAGTTTCTCGATTTCGTCCGGTGTGAGCTTGAGGCGTTTTACTTTTTCGATGAACTTATCAAAATTCGATTTCTTGAGGAATGAGAAATCTGTATAATTATCAATCTTCTGCCCGATACCGAAATTGCTTTTGGATACATAATATACACCGATTTCATGTTTCAGTTTTCCGGTTTCTGTTTTGTAACCGGTCATTCCTATGGCGATTATGTCAGTATAGCTCGTATAATGCAGAAGTGCGTTTGCATAGTGAACGGCACCGTTTACCGCATAAGAATTGATATGCTTAAAATCGGGTTGGTTCTTGGCGGTTTTATTTGCAACTTTACCCTCGGAATCAAGGGCAACGAGTTTATCTTTATAGCCCTTGTACTCGATCAGGACGGGATAATTCACCATGTTTTTGTCCCGCAAAAGCAGCTTGGCATCCGGGCGATTTCCTCCAACGCCGCCATTTTTTGAGTGGTATTCGTTTAAAGCTTGATCAATTTCTGTGTTAAGAGACTCTTGCTCAAGCTTGTAATCGAGTTTGTAAGATCGCATCCAACCATTTGCTAAATCAGCAACGTTCGGTTCAACAGATTGAATTTTAGCCATTCTTTTCCCCCAAGGTAATAACTTAAAATATATAAATTTTCTATTTTTCCTTCTTCACATCTTTTAATATTTTCGATTTTACGATAGGCTCACATTCTCGCAATAATCTATCTGTCACATGGTTCCACATATATGGGCGCTTTTCTTTGTCTTCAATAAACGAATCGGCTGAAAAATTGCATCGCAACGCCATTAGGTTACTTAGCATCTGGCGATAGTATTTGTCCTTATCGGCAATAAACTGTCTATAATCTGGTCTTTCTCTCAGGGCATGATATTTTCTTGTATCTACATCGCAAACAGTATAAAGGTATTCTTCCCCATAAGCCCCAAATTTGATAAGAGAATAATCGTTATAAAAATTTTCTGCTAATCGCTGTTGCTGTTCATTCAGTTGATAAGTATCCATAAAGGTTAATCCTCATCTTCGTTGTCATCCGGATATTGCTTACGAAGCGCCTTTCGATCGGCCTCGATTTGATTGTAATTCACATCTGGGCTATATAAATCTGTTGCTCGCAGCAACAGACCTTCTTGCTCTTTGACCCAGCGTTTCTCCTGCGCAACAGTAACGCCCGTATCCGGTAGAATTTGATTTTCTTCTTGGATGTCTTTCGCTGACTGGTATTCTGGATAAGGCTGGTATGTATTATCGTCAAGAATTTTCTTGATCCTAAGCAGTGATTTTTTGGCGGGCATTGCTTGTAAGGTGTTTGGCAAGCGGATGCAAATCTGTCCGTCTTCTTCTACAATTTCCAATCCATGGTAACTGGTGTGCATTTCATAGATAATGCCAAGTAGACCATTTACGGTATCAACATCTAACGGTTGAAGCATACTTGGTGTGACATCTAATGCTTTTGCCAGCCGATTGAGAATTTCTTCTTTTGGGTGGCGTGTTCCGTATTCGTAGGCCTGTAAGTGGGTAGGTACAATTCCAACCATATCGGACAGGCGCTTTTGCGAAAGACCTTTAGCCAAACGCAATTTTTTTATTCTTCTTCCTTGGGTATCCATAACAAGTCTCCCAAATGTTAAAAAAATAAGAATTTATACCGAAAGCAGTTGACATACAAAAAGTGTGTCATATAATATACTTGTAAGCAGGAAATACAAAATGTATGTCTTGCTTACAAGAACCTTGAAAACTGAATATACCAAATCTTCAAGCCTTACAAACGATTGTGCTCCTGTGTTGCGCACAAGTACCACAAACAATTTGTTTTATAAATTATACCGCAGGAGGGATAGTTATGGCAAGATATGCAAAGCAAAAAACACCGCAAGCTGTGCGAAATCCGTTTGAACCGATGCTGAAAACTGTGGAAC
>CAKTAA010000213.1 GCA_934526185.1 uncultured Eubacteriales bacterium
GCTCCCGCCCTTTCCGTTTCATTGACCGAACAGGCATCGACGGCCATAAGCTGCCGTACCACTGCTTTTTTCATATACTTTGTTTACTCCCGTTTCTTAAAACAGACCCGTTATATTTCCGGCAGCGTCCACATCAATTTTCTCCGCGGCGGGAACTTTAGGCAGCCCCGGCATTGTCATGATTTTTCCCGTATAGACTATCAGAAATTCAGCACCGGCGGAAAGCTTTACATCCCGCACCGTCAGAGTGAAGTCCCTCGGTCTGCCAAGGCGTGCCGGATCATCGGACAGTGAATACTGTGTTTTTGCCATGCAAATCGGCATATTTTGATACGAAGCATCCAGATTCCCGAGTTCCTTTAGCGAACGCTGGGCGGCAGCCTCATACCGCACTCCTGATGCGCCGTACAATTTTTTGGCTATTGCCTCTATTTTCTCCGGATATGTCGCGCTGTCACGATATAAATACTGCAGCCGGCTTTCCTTTTCGCAGCCTTTCACCACAGCCTCCGCCAACTCCACAGCTCCATCTCCGCCTTTTGCATAAGCCTTTGAAACAGCGAAAGCGGTGTTCTTAGAACGGCAGAAGCTTTCTACATATTTCATTTCAGCCTCCGTATCAGACGGAAAGACATTCAAAGCAACAACCAAAGGAACACCAAACAGATTGAGAGTGTCGATATGGGCTTCCAAATTTACGATTCCGCGGGCAAGCGCTTCTAAATTCTCTTCGCCAAGGGAATCCTTCGCGGCGCCGCCGTTATATTTTAAAGCACGTACAGTCGCGACCAGAACAATTGCTGACGGTGCGATGCCTGCCTTTCTGCACTTGATATCCAAAAACTTTTCTGCTCCCAGATCCGCACCGAAGCCCGCCTCCGTTATGGTATAATCCGCAAGCTGCATGGCAAGCCGGGTAGCGATAACAGAATTGCAGCCATGGGCAATATTGGCAAACGGTCCGCCGTGGATTAACGCCGGCGTGTGCTCCAGCGTCTGAACAAGATTGGGATTTACAGCATCTCTGAGGAGCGCTGCCATCGCCCCATGAGCTTTCAAATCCCTGCAGAAAACAGGGATTCCGCTGAATGTATAGGCTACCAGAATATTTCCCAGACGTCTTTTCAGATCCTCAAGTGAATCTGCAAGGCAAAGGATCGCCATCACTTCGCTGGCAACGGTTATTTGAAATGTTTCCTCCCTTGGCACACCGTCCGCAAGGGTTCCAAGGCCGACAACTGTATTTCGAAGGGCGCGGTCGTTGGTATCCGTAACACGCGGAAACAGGATGCGGCGCGGATCGATTCCGAGCGCATTTCCCTGCTGCAAATGATTGTCAATCATCGCACACAGAAGATTATTCGCCGCAGTTATTGCATGAAAATCACCAGTGAAATGCAGATTGATCTCCTCCATGGGGACAACCTGTGAGTATCCGCCGCCTGCAGCCCCGCCCTTTACACCGAACACAGGTCCGAGCGACGGCTCGCGCAGTGCAACGATGGCTTTTTTTCCAATCTTTTTCATAGCTTGTCCAAGGCCTATTGTCGTAGTTGTCTTGCCCTCGCCCGCCGGGGTGGGATTTATGGCTGTAACAAGAATCAGCTTGCCGTCTTTGCGGTCGGACATTGGAAGATCAGCAACACGTATTTTAGCTTTATAGGTACCGTAACAGTCAAAGCATTCGTCCTTTAAGCCAAGCTCCGCAGCGATCTCTTTAATGGGCAGCATTGGTGTCTGCTGTGCAATTTCAATATCTGATTTCATAGCTTCTGATTCCTTTCTTACATGTGACTTCTATGATTACTTTATACAGTATGCCGTATCAGAGAACCTTCCGCGCATAACAGACTAACATCCCACGCCGGAATACACAAGGTTTTTCGAAGCATCAGGCGGTACGAAGGGCAGATTTCGTGCAGCAAAAGCGGCAGCTCAAAAAGATCGCTCGCTCGATGATATGCCGAAACCAGAAGCCGCGGACGCCAAAACGATATGGTATTCCGACTCCCCAAAAGCGCCTCTCTCTCAGCGCCCTCCACGTCATATTTTATATAGTCTGCCGTTTCTCCCTGCAGAATGTCATCTACGCTGGCGGCCTGCACACGTACTAAACGGCGTTTTCGCCCGCCCGTATTAGAACCGTCAGACAGAACGGCATGGGCATTGCGATTACCGGAGGATTCAAAAATCAGCGTTTCACTACCGACCCAGGCAGCCATTTGATAGGTGTGAATCTTCATATTCTCCTGCAGTTCCGCAAACGCCTCCAACTTCCTGTAATTTCTCTTGTCTGGCTCAAAGGCCCATACTCGTCTCAGTGCTTTTGAACAGCGCTTCATCTCTTGTATGGTATCGCCGCGGTAAGCGCCGAGATCCACATAATTTTTTACCGTATCAAGTGAAAGCAACTCCTGTATTTCCTCATTTTCCGAAACTGCATCTGACATATAGGATAGCCGGCCAGTCAGCTTGCTGTACAGAACAGAGCGGTAAACCGTACGTGAAAATTCATCCTCAAAAAGGCTGTACGCCTCCGAGAATTCCGCTGCATGTTTATCATAATAATCAAGTGTAAAAAGCTTGTCTCCGTATAACGGTACATCCGGGGCGACAACATCGTAC
>CAKTAA010000214.1 GCA_934526185.1 uncultured Eubacteriales bacterium
GTTACCGTCACCTTTTACGACAGCGATAACCAGACTATTCTGATGCAGTTTCCATTTACCTATCAGGGAACAGCCATGCATTTCTCCGATTTTTACGAAACTGCCGATTTTCTGCAGCCGGTCCGCAAAGGCTACCGGTTAGCTTCCTGGAACTGCCTGACCAACGGCAAAACTTACCGTAAAGCCTCCAGCGTCTATAATCTTTCTTTAAACAAAGATCTGGTCTTTACCGCCAACTGGAGTAACACCCCCTATTCCTTTGAGATCAGTTACAACACAAACGGCGGCAGTATAAATGATACCGACGCAGACGGAAATGAGATTGATATTCCATACAGCTTCCGTGTCACCGATGACACAATAACATTACCGGATGCCACGCGGAAAAATTTCACGTTTGACGGTTGGTACAAAGACAACACATTCACCGAAAAGGTTACAGAAATCCCCGCCGGTTCTTACATTGATTCTGATGAAAACGGCATTGTAAATCCGCTTATCTTATACGCTAAATGGAAAGATGCAAGACCAAAGGCGCCACAGCTTACCGGCGCTCAGAACAAAAGCACCGGAAAAGTCATTTTAAGCTACACGGCAACTGCTGATAACTACGAAATTTCTTATACAACCAATAAAAAATTCAAAAAGAATGTGAATAAAGAAACCATTGATGGCAAAACAAGCTGCTCTGTCCAAAATCTTCCCAAAGGCAAAACCTATTACTTCCGTGTCCGCGCCTTTGCCACAGATTCCACAGGCAGCATCTGCTACAGTTCTTATTCCAATGTCCTTTCCTGTAAGATCACAAAAGGCGTCAAAGAATACAAAGCCCGGAAAAATGCGGGAAAACTGAAAAAGACAGAAATCAGGGACGGTCAGCTTTTTGTCAGTGCCTCGGTTCCAAAACGGCTGAAAAGCAGTGATGATTCCTATTATCTGGTCAGAGTCAATCCATCCACCGGAAAATACGAGAAAAAGATCGCAGCCTGCCCAAAACTGAAAAAACCACAATTTTCCCTGCCGCTGATCGATGAAAAAGGAAATCATCTGATCCAGGGAAAATATGCCCTTGCCGTAAAAAAAGGAAAATCCTACTTTATCATATCCGGTAGTTCCTTTGTGAAGAACCCGGAAGCCGCAGCTACATATACTGCAGCCTTCCCGTCGACAACCTCCAAAAAAGGACTGCAGGGCTCACTTGATACAGACCTTGGCATACAGCACACTTTTTTAAATATGAATCTGAATGATGTCATAGCAGGCGGTTCCTATGCTTACCGATATAACGGAAAAACGTATCATTTTAACGATCCGTACGGCAGTTTTATTTCTTCCGCCAACCAAAATGGCATGACCGTTACCGGTCAGCTTATGCTGCGCTATCCGGGCAGTTCCTATTCTTATCTGCTCTATGGCACAAAATCCGCCACATCAAAGACAGGTTACTATGCCATGAACGCTCAAAGCAAAAAAGCCCGCGAAACATTAGAAGCAGCCTTCAGTTTCCTTGCCGAGCGTTATTCCACGGAGGACTGCCATCTTGACAACTGGATCCTCGGAAACGAGGTCAACATTTATCCGATGTGGTATTATGCCGGAAGCACCGGCAAAACCGCCTTTATGCAAAACTATGCGGACAGCTATCGTATCCTATATTATGCAGTCCGCAGTAACTATAAAAATGCACGCGTATTCATCTGTACGGACCACACATGGATCAACCGGTGTGGTGACTGGGGTGCAAAACCATTTATGGATGCTTTCAACAGCGAGATCAAATCGCAGAACAAAAATATTAAATGGAATCTTGCTTACCATGCTTACCCCGCCATTTTAACGAGATCCGCAACATGGAACGATTCCCATACAAAAAACAGTCTTGACAGCGATTTTGTATCACCGAGAAATCTTGATGTCATGACAAATTATGTAAAAAAGAATTTTGGTTCCGATACCCATATCCTGTTATCCGAACAGGGCTTTACTTCCAACAGCGGACAGGATGTTCAGGCTGCAGCGATCGCCTACACATATTACAAGGCCGAATTCAACCCGATGATCGATGCTGTTATTTTCCGTTCAGTACAGGATGAGGCTTCCGAGGTATCACAAGGACTAAGCTTTGGACTGTATACGGCGGATGGCAAAAAAAAGCCGGCTTACAACGTCTTTAAGTATATGGACACACCACAGTACGCAAAATACACCAAAGCCTGTCTGAAAACGATTGGTATCAGCAGTTGGAAAAAAGCGACTTCTTCCTTTAAAGAAAGCAAACTAAAAAAGATGCCAGACCGCTAAGACTTCTCAATAAACGGCACAAAAATAGGATGTTTCAAAAGAAACATCCTATTTTTGTGCCTGTAAGGCGTTCCTGCGGATAACAGGACTTGAACCTGCACGGTCTCCCACCAGAACCTAAATCTGGCGCGTCTGCCAATTCCGCCACATCCGCATAGATCAAAAATATGCCGTATCATAGAAAATCCGTCAGCTTTCCTATGATACAAAAAATCTTGAAGCAACATAAGCTTCAAGATTTTTGAATGAGCCACCGGGGACTCGAACCCCGGACAACTTGATTAAAAGTCAAGTGCTCTACCACCTGAGCTAGTGGCCCATAT
>CAKTAA010000215.1 GCA_934526185.1 uncultured Eubacteriales bacterium
ATTTTCCTTTATGACGACAGGATTACGTTCACATTCAATTACAAAGACGGCACTAAAACAATCAATTTCACCGAGCTTGAAAAATCGGGCTTGGGTTCGGATATTAATGCACTCGCTGCACCAAAGCATTCAAACCCGTACTTTTCCTACCGGTGAAACGTTCGGGTTTGCTGTTTTTCTCAATGAGATTGCGTAGTAAAAGAAAAATGACGGGGTACGGATTTTAACCTGTACCTCCGTTGTTTTTTTAATATGCTTTTCAGTTTGCTCCATCTTTTCGAATATTCCAGGCTCCTTGTTTAGCGGCAAAATGTTTTTTTACTGTGCGTCAAACTTTCGTAGTATCTGATTGCTGATAGCTCGGTACAGATATAACTGTTTTGCATTCTCTGTCGAAAAGGCTTTCAACATACGAGTATATATATCTTGCCGATACGTTTTTGAGATTTTTCAGCGCAGTATTCTCAGCAAGATATTTACAAAATTGGTATTCCGCTTGTCGTCAAAGTTCACTTCATCCTATGTGTCCAGATAGCCGTAAATTTCTTTGACCTGTTCTGGGCTGACTATTTTCACATTCAGCGCCGCACTTTTTTGGACGAGTTCCTGATTGCGGCCGTCCAGTTCTTCAATCTTGCTGTTCACATAGGAAAGCAGGACGGAATTGGCACCGGTCAGTGTGTCCTTTATGGGGAGAAGCCGAAGTAGTAAGCGTAGTCTTTGACGGAGCTTACCACACAGCCGGGTTTAAGGAGGCTCCCCAACAAGCTTTTTTTACATTTTGCCCTGCTTGTCAAAATGTGCGGTTTCCGGAAGTATCAGCGTTTGAGAATATCAGAGCGGCGATATTTCGCTCTTGTGTTATCTTATTCAACGTGATAAAATAAAGTCAAAATTTATAATTTGTTTTTATTGTAAGGAGGTGATGAAGTGCCAAAGGTTGCTTATTCTGACGAGGACAGAGAACGTATTAGGATGCAGCTTGTTACAGTTGGACTTGAACTGATGGCAAAACAAGGCATACAACATACAACCGTGGAACAAGTATATAAAAAAGTTGGTATTTCGCGAACTTTCTTTTATTCCTTTTTCGCAACGAAAGAAGATTTGATTGTTGAAACGCTTTACTTGCAGCAGCCCAAAATCATTAAATATGTACAAACGCTGATGGCCGATCCAACTTTAAGCTGGCGTGACGCAGTGAAACAATTTCTCCACGCCTGTTGTTATGGAGAAAAAAATGGAATTGCTGTTTTAACGATTGAAGAACAACAGCTCATTTTCAAGCGTCTATCAAAGGAAAGCTATCAAGTGTTCCGCCAAAAGCAACTTCGTCTTTTTGGAGAAATTTTAGAAAACTTTGGAATAAGGGCAGATACAGCAAGGATCAATCTATTTACGAATTTAAGTTTGACAGCGATGGTTGTACGCAGAGCCATCCCCAATACGCTTCCCTTGTTTGTTCCGGAGGCCGCTGATGAGACGGTCGATTTTCAACTGAATGCGATTGTGGATGCCTTGGAGAAATTGAAAACAGCCCCCACTCCTTGATGGGTGGGAATGAAAAATCCGTCCGAATATTATGGTTTGGCGTCATATTCAGATGGATTTTACTTTACTCAAAATAAAAACAAATTTTATTATTTATCTTTATTTTATGGCTATGAGAACGAAAACCAAACAAAGGAGGACACACGATGAACGTATTTGATCTGTTCGTAAACAAATATCCGCCGGGTAATGACTTGCGAAAACCAACCGCTGAAACGCTGGAACAATTTCAAGGAAAACTGCCGGCAGAACTCCTTGACTTTTGGCAGGAATATGGCTTCGGAAATTATGGCGGAGGATTACTGAAAATTATAGATCCTACGGATTATATTGATACGCTCACACTTTGGCTGGGTGAGCAGGAAGATTGCTTCCCCATTTTAATGACTGGATTCGGAACACTTTTTATTTACCGCAAACGATCTGAAACAGCCGGCGATATGTGTTTGCTGGACATTCACTACCGCAGATCAGGCAGTTTTTCTACCGGTTTTTCCGATTTTTTTGAGCGTATCCTTCCCGCTGAAAACTTTGCGGAACAATTTTTGCGAGTGGACTTATTCCAAGAGGCATCTGCTAAGCATGGCGGCCTTGCAGAGAATGAGATTTTTTTCTTTGCTCCGGCTTTGGCGTTTGGCGGAGCCGAGTCCATTCAATATGTCGAAAAAGGGAACGCCGTTGTTCATCAGCACCTGTTATTTGAAATGGGAACGGACAATTCTAGTGCTGCAAAGCCTGACGATATGTGGTCGCAAGCCTATGAAGCCAACCCCCATGTATTTGAATTGGAGAACGGCGGTTTAATGGTTAGCTTTCCCTTTTCGGAAACGGTGGATACCATCTTGCCAATAGCACCAGAAACGCTATACGAGATTGAGGGAGAGACGGTTTCGCTGTGGGCGCTGACGTTTGTTAGCTTGACAAAAGAGGAAAACCTCGGCTTTTTGGAGTATCACAGGGCTTTGCAACGGCTACAGCCCTACATTGTAGAAACAAGAGGGGACTATCTATTGATCCGTGGCATGAGCCTGGCGGAGATGGAATGTGTTTTGTCGGACGCCATAGATT
>CAKTAA010000216.1 GCA_934526185.1 uncultured Eubacteriales bacterium
CGCCAGAATAACCTAAGGTGGCAGGGCTAACTTCTATTGCAATAGCATTAAGAGCAATTTCATTTTTGATGACACTTGAAGTATTATTACGGTCAACTTGTTGTGGAGTACCAGCATATTTGATATTTAAAATGTTTCTATATTGGTGATCAAAATTTCCCACTGAAAAGGTAGGTGTAAAAAGAGTTTCAAGTTCTATTTCAATTTCTTGAGTAGATGTGTCTATTCCTGAACCAGAAAGCCCGTAAGGTGAAAAATACTCGATAGCTTTATTGTGGATTTCCTTTAATTCTTCTAAGGTGTATTTTACTTTGACTATTTGAATACCTTTTTGAGTTAGCGGATTTTTCATAAGACGCTTGTTGCTTTCGGAAATATAGGCAACCATCTCTGAAGTAAATTTTTCTGGAACAACATTTAAATAAATATCACAGTTTTCATCAAAGAAAAAATCTCCATGTAAGCTTTCATCAAAAGATTCATTAAATGAATCTATTTCAGTGTGATATAATCGACATTTTTCTACGAGTATTTCATCAGATAAATGCGATACGCTTTCCGCAGAAGCAGAGATAGAAAGACACAGACACATTGAAAGGGCAAGAATAATTGCAACAATTTTTTTCATAAAATCAATCTCCTTTATACCTATATTCTAACAGATTAAAAATTCTTTGTATATATACGTTATAAACAATATTATCCTGTACTATTTTATCAATCCGCACCTTTTGCAAAAGATTGCAGCTATACAAAATGCGCTTTATTGACCTTTTGAATCTGTCAAAAAACCACAAGGAAAGCCGACCGATTTTTCTTGCATTCCAACTTCGCCGCCGCTATAATCAAAGCAGAATACAGCCGCGTTCAGATGCGGCATGATATGACGGAGGACAAGAGAATGGCAAGCAAAATGAATGTGCGCAAAGAAGAGATTATGGCGCGCTTCGGCGGCATGGGGTTTCATAACTCCGAGGCCGGACAATATCGGAAAATGAGCGACCGCCAGTTCAATGAAGTGGTGGGAAAAATCTTTCACGAGCTCTCTCCCGGCTTTTCGAGAATCGGCGGCGGGCAGCCAAACTGGACAAAACAGGAGATGGACGATTTTGCAGAATACTGTGAAAAAATGCACTGCAAAACCGGAACCAGCATCTATCTGACGGGACGCTGCCCGCGCTATCATACGGAAGAGGAGCTGAATACATACGCGAAAGACGTCGCAGACCGGCTGGAGTATTTGATTAAAGAAAAGGGAATTTCCAATATTCAGATTTACTGCATGTCAAACGAACTGAGCCTGGACGACTGGGGTGATCTGAACTTTGAGATGGAGACCTTCAAACGATACCACACCCATCTTTATAACGAGTTTCGCAAGCGCTATCTGCCGGTACGCCTTTTAGCGACCGACGCTTCTCCGCGTGAGCGCTGGGAAACCATCGAGTGGGCGATTGCAAATGGAATGGTACCCATTTCCGGCGTGTTTGGCGGTCATCATTATGTCAACGATTTTGAGCCGGAGGATCTCGACTTTTACAAGATTTTCAAGCGGCAGTGCAGCGACGTTGTCGTGATGCTCAGGCCCTATGAACGGCGCTTTATTTTGGGTGAGTTCGGACTGGCGCAGGCGTTTAAGCAGGGAAAACGCGATATTAACGGTGTGAAGATGGACGTATGCGACGCATTTTACAATGGAAAAGAGTCCTATTCTGCGCTACAGCTCTGCGAGATGGCGCTGGCGGCAATGAATGCGGGCGTTTATTCGATGGCGATGTGGACTTTTACCGATATTCCAAATCCGGACGGCCTGACGCCGCGCCTGAATAAGTGGGGATTAACCCGCTGGGACGGCGAGGACTATTCTGCGCGCGACTGGCTGTATGCGTACGGATTGTTCGTAAAATACTTTAAATATAACAGTAAACCGCTTGCCATTGAAACAGAGGATTATCTGCTGCGCAGCGGCGGCGTGATAAACGACGACGGCTCGTTCTCGGTTGCTGTGGTAAACCGTCATGCGGAAGAAACGGAGCTTGAAATCTCGCTTGAAAACCTGAAGCCGGGAAAGAAAGTCCGTAAATACGTATATGATTCAAACGATGTGCCGCGCAGTGCGTTTGCCGATATGCAGGACTATGAGGAACTGCTTGACGCAGAAAGCGGCGTGATCCGCGTAAAAATGCCAGGCAATGCGATCGTTATGCTGACAACCGATTATACGGATGAGAAACCGTCCTCTGTCACGGGCGTATGCGCGAAGGAAGGCGTTGTATCGTGGGACGCTTCTGCCGATCCGACGCATGTTTATTACCGCGTATACCGGGGAGAGACGGCGGATTTTGTCCCGTCCAAGGCAAATCAGATTGCGTCTACGATTGATACGAAGTGCCGGACAGGCGGTGCGCCGGGTTATTATAAGGTTTGCTCGGTCAACCGTTCGGGCAACGTTTCAGAATAAGAAAACAAATCAAAACGTACGGTTTTAAAGCCGCACGTTTTGATTTGTGAAGAACATTTGCGGAGCAGTTTTTACTGTGCCGTCTGCATCAGACTTTCTGGTTTTGACGGGATTTGGAATTGAAAGATATAATTAGAATATGTAGTTTTACTT
>CAKTAA010000217.1 GCA_934526185.1 uncultured Eubacteriales bacterium
CGCGTCAGCGCGTCGTCGGGATAAAAATTTGTGTTATCCGGACTGCGCAGGATAAACTTATTGGTTACCCAGTCTATATAGTCGCGCGCCCAGTGATTTGTAGTATCCGGATAAATTGCCGCGTTAGCTGCAAAAGCCGTTTGTGTAAAAATCAACAGACATACAAGAAGAAAACAACAGGATCTTTTTTTCAGCCTTTCCATGAGACATCCTCCTTTATTTGATTACCGAGGGAAGTGACACTGACGGTTCGCCTCCTTTTGATGATAAATTTCCCCTCATGAGTAGTATATGCGGATGTCTCCTAAAATATTCCATTATTATGAATTATTTTGCATTATTATCCATAATTAAATTAAATAAGTATTAAATGTATTTATGGTATAATTATTTTAACATTATGTTTAAGAAAAGTCAAGGGCGTTTTGCCGAAGATTTTAAGGTATTTCGGCTCCAAACGGCTGTGACGGAAAGAGCATATCCACTTTCTGTTTTTCATCCTTTGACCAGTGTCAAAGAAGCACGTTGAAAAATCATATTAATGGTCTGTGCCTGACTGTTTTTGTAGAAAAACGGCCCGGCGTATTCGCCGGGCCGCAGTAAAGCAGACTTTATCATAAAACTGCACCATTATATCCGGGGAGGATGTCTGCAATCAGCAAAGCTGTCCCTTATAATTTATGCGGGTATTTCCACGGTCACATAAATCGGGTAAGCATAATCGTTTCCCCCGCGAGTGCAGTCGACCATAATGGGACAGGACAGCGTTATATTTCCGTCATGTGTACATCCAAGAATATAGTCGCCCGTTCTTTCATAGTCAATATTGGCATATGAGTCGGCAATATCAATGAAAATGGAATCCAGATAATCAAAGGCTGCTTCATCACAGTCCGTCAGATTCACTTCCGGCATCTCAAAATTTTCAAATGCGCCGGCATCATGAACACTGTAAAGTATAATTCTGCCGAATTGATCAAGCACTACCTCGGTGCTTTCTGTCGATTGGAAGCCGTCAACCTCTCTGGCATATACATATGAATATGCCGTAAGTACTCCCTGTTCCTCTTCATATTCCCACTGCGAATGCTTTTCCGTCAATCCCTCGACAGATACAAATGTCTCGGCAGTTTCGCGGGCGCGTGCAGCCCGTTCTTCTTCCGTGAGAACCGTCAGGCCTGCCCATGATTCATCAAAAAGCTCATCAAGCGGTCCTATATATCCGAAAAAAGCGCCGGTATCATGATAAAAGTATAACTGAGTCCGATTCTCTGGATTCTCATAAGAATCTACCATGCGGTCCCCATAGCCAACTTGCATAGTCTTCTTATATGACGCTGTGCGGACAATCCCGTCGACGGTTACGGATCTCTCGGCGGATACGGCATCGTCCTGATAAGTGTGAGTGCCTCCTGACACGTATGCCTGAAGCGTCTGATCCATAAGCTCCTCCCCGACCAGGCTGGCATCTGAAATTTTAACCTTATATTCAGAAGCTTCAGGCCTTTGGGCGTTTGTGCAGGATACAAGCAAAATGCAAAGCATGCTGAGAATACACAGAAAGGCTCTTCTTGCTGACTGTTTTTGTTTCATCTGTTCGTCCTCCTTCGTTGTTGTAAAGTATAGTTTATTTTATTGTAGATAGCCAAGCTGAACAATCGGTTTTACGGAAGTATGATATCCGATGTGTTTCCCAAAACCTTTCGAATTGACGCGTCGAGCAAACTATTGTTTCCGGTTCCGCACGCCACCCGAACCGCCAAATCACCTGCAGAACATGCATTTGCAAGGGTAGAACCCTGACTGAGACTTTCTATAAACGCGCTCAGCCACGCATCCGACTGTTTGGCGTATATGTTGTCCGTATAGCCGATAACATGATCCGCTCCTTTGGCGTATGCCCTGCCGGTGAGGGATGTGGAGGAGTACACTTTGTTGGAGCCGGCGGTTTGACAGCCCTGGAAGATCACCAGATCCGAAATGCCGAGTCCGTTTGACGGGAGCGCGTTGAGGTCTGAAGTGGTGAAGCTGCTGCCGCTTGACATGGCCAAGCTGGTGGGCAAACCGTGCCCGTGAATAACAAAAATCTTTGAGCGGGTGAGCAAATCTGTGACGGTATCAGCGGTTACGTAGGATCGTGTAGTAATTTTGGAGGAGCTGCATCCTGCGGCGATCAAATCGGTTCGTGCACCCGCCTGATACGCTGCAAGGGAAACCGTACTTGAGGAATCCAGAACCGCGGTCAGGGAGGCATCAAGAATGTCAATATAAATATTCCTCAGCGCCACGCAGGCCTCTGCCCGGGTGATATCGCGCTTGGGTTCAAACTTCCCATTGGTGCCGCCGTTGATGACCTCGGCACGGTACAGGCGTCTGACAGCTTCAGTCGCCCAGGAGCTGATGCTGGACTGATCGGAAAACGTGGCGTAGGCCCGTTTATACAGCAGCGGATAGTCATAGGCATTGTAAAGCCGGTAAAGCATGGTGCAGAAGGTTTCTCTGTCGATTTCAAATTCCGGTCCGAAGATGCTGGGGGACCATTCGTCAATGATACCGAGATCATCCGCCCAGTTGACGTAGCCGGCCCATTCAGAATGCCCCTGTATATCGAGG
>CAKTAA010000218.1 GCA_934526185.1 uncultured Eubacteriales bacterium
CCGATTCTGCGCTGCCGCGGCATAGGACATGGCAGTCCCAAGTTAACGATTCCGTTCGGCATGCGTGCGGAAATCAGTCCGAGCGGACTTAGTTTGATCTAACCTGCCGTTTCATTTTGTTTAAAAAGGATAGAGAACTATAATAATGTATACACATATTCTATGGGATTTTAACGGAACGCTTCTGGATGACACAGATGCTGCTATCAAAAGCGAAAACGTACTTTTGGCCAGACGAAGTATGCCGCTGATTGAAAGCCGAGAACAGTACCGTTCTCTGTTTTGTTTTCCGATACGAAAATATTATGAAAAGCTGGGGCACAATTTCGAAAGAGAAGATTATCGGCAGCTCTGCAATGAATGGGCCGTGGAATTCAAAAAACACGCCTGCGATTCTGGATTACAGGACGGAGCAAGAGAACTGCTCGAAAAAATAAAAGAGCGGGGAATAAAGCAGGTGGTGCTGTCCGCATCAGAAAAGGAAATGCTGAAAGCGCAGATCGATGCTTTGAAAATTAAAGAATATTTTGACGACATACTGGGTATGGAAACCGTCCATAACTGCGATAAAACGGAAATCGGTACCTTGTGGATTCAGAAGGAACGCCCGCGAAGTGCTGTCATACTGGGAGATACTGTACATGACTATGAGGTAGCCTGTCAGATGGGGATTGACTGTATACTCTTCGCAAACGGTCACCAAAGCTATGAAACACTTGCCGCGCTCTGCATTCCGGTATACCACAGCTTATCGGATATACCGGCGGAGTTTTTTTCATAAGTATAAGCAAAGGATTCATATAAAGAATGCAAAGCGATAGAAAGGATGCTGCTGTATAGAAAAATGCAGCAGTCGGCAGGGGATGGAAAGTAAATTTAGAATTGGCAATATACCCATCAAATACGGTGTTATGCTGGCGCCTATGGCCGGCGTGACGGACAAGGCGTTTCGCAGGATTTGCAGGGAGAACGGTGCGGAATATATGGTGTCGGAAATGATTTCCGCAAAGGCATTGGTATACGGAGACAAAAAAACGCCGATTTTGGCGGCGGTCAGTGCGGACGAAAAGCCGTTGGCGCTGCAAATATTCGGCTCTGAGCCCGAAACGATGGCTCAGGCGGCGAAAATGCTGTCAGAAATACCGGCGCTTACCGGAGGTGTAACGCCATCGGCTATTGATATTAATATGGGATGTCCGGTTCCTAAGATTGCGGGAAACGGTGAAGGAAGTGCATTAATGCGCAAACCGGTGTTAGCTGGAAAGATTATGCAGGCAGTGCGAAAGGCCACCGTGCTTCCGGTTACGGTTAAGATTCGGACCGGATGGAATGCATCAGAAAAGAATTGCGTGGAGGTTGCCAAAATTGCCGCATCCTGCGGTATGAACATGATCTGCATACACGGCAGAACACGGGAACAGCAATACGAACCGCCGATAGATCTGGACAGTGTTGCGGCAGTGCGTCAGGCTGTACCGAGGGATATACCGGTCATCGGGAACGGCGGAATTGATTCTGCGGAGAAAGCGCTGTCGATGATACAGTATACGGGCTGCGACGGCATCATGCTTGCCAGAGGCGTTCGTGGAAATCCGTGGCTTTTTCAGGATATTCTTGCACATATGCAGGGCAGAGAATACACATATCCCTCCGAGAGGGAAAGAATAAACACGGCGCTTCGTCAGGTACGTGTGATGATGGAAGACAAAGGAGAACGCCTCGGTATTTTGGAAGCCCGAAAGCACTTAGCGTGGTATACGCGCGGCATGATGGATTCGGCTGCGCTGCGCCGCGATATTAACCGGGCGGAAAGCTATTCGGAGCTTGAAAGTTTGATGCTTGAGCGGAAAACTAAGGAAGATGGTAAATGATAGTAAATCTGAGGATATTCGATGAAATCTTTTGGTAAATTATTATGGGCAGAGCCTCCTGGTGTTTCAAAAAAAGCAGGCTCTGCCCATGAGATATAGTAAGACAAATGAATTTTGTTCAAATTGAGCTATAAGGTACTGTCTGGGTGCTCTGAGGACACAGAGCTAAGGGAAATCAGGCAAATTTTATTTTTGCGCATCTGGATCTTCTGATTCCAGCATCCGGTCAAGAAGATCAGCGGCGGTTCCTACAATTTGCAGACAAGGTCTTTTTTTATAATATTCATTTGTCCGTTTTTCCGGGGCAGGGTTATCCTTACCATCGATATGCTTTACCGCCGAAGCGGCGTTCAGCAGATCTCTGCAGATATACGAGCCGTTTTCTTTTCGAAATGCTTCAGCAAACGACTGCATTCGTGCATAATGGATCTTTCTGATTTCTGTATCTGTATGTTCACCTCCGCCGTATGCCATTCCTAAAACCATTGCTGCGCCTGAAACTGTCCCGCATACTTCTCTGAGCCGACCTAAGCCACCGCCAAAGGTTGCGGCAATATTGAGTGAAACCCGACGATCCAGTCCTGTAACATCTTCAAAGGCACACAATACGGCTTGTGCGCAATTGTATCCTTCCTGAAACAGAGCCATGGCTTTTTCTTTATGTGTCATTTTTGTCTATCCTTTCTTCTGTAATAACGTTAATAAAACCTTATTTATAAGGGATCCCATAGGGG
>CAKTAA010000219.1 GCA_934526185.1 uncultured Eubacteriales bacterium
GCAATATGCTTGCAGACGGTAAATGTGGTCTGGGCTTTGAAGTCGAAGAAGTAACGGAGACATCGGCAGGCTTTTCTATCGCTGTCCAGCCAGTAGACGAATGCACGGTGGCTATGCCGCGGACGCGAAAGGACTTTGTAAAGAAGGCTGCTGAACGTGGAATAGAATGGGATCTCAGTGATGTAGTAACAAAGTCTATGATCATGTAAGAAGACATGACATGTATTGTTGGCTGATTGATAAACAGGCGGAATTGAAATGATGAGTAGATTTCGCCTAATTTTACTGCCAATAAAATAGATTAACATGGAAAATTAGCTTATCTGAAAATACAAAAATATAGGAGTAAAGTAGATAGACATGGAAAATGATAATTCTAACACATCATTAAAACGAGGACGACCTCCAAAGAAGGATTATGACCCGGAAGCCCTGATGCGGGAACTGATCGACACAGCGGCAGAGATTTATCAGGAGAAGAGAGAAATCAAAGCCACAGCCCTGGAGCTGTCCCTTCCACCGGGTAAAGTCAAGAAGCTCTTGATCACTGGAAACGTTCTGTTCTATCCAGAGACGAAGCAGATCCAGGACCTCATGCGGCAAGGAAAAACTATGTTGGAGATCCAGCATATTATGGGTCTCAGCTACTCCACCCTGCACACGTATCTGCCGTATAGTAAGGTGATCTATAAGATGTCTGAGATCAGCCAAAATGCGGAACGGGTTAAAACTTATAAGGCAAGAAAATCAGCTGTGGATACATTAATGGCAGCGCCTACGGAGGGTCATCTCTGGGACTGTATCATTGCCTTTCAAAATTACCCGTTCCATACTGTTTCGAGTCTGCCTTTTTCTTATACACTGAAGAAGGGGAGGAATGGGGAATACACAAAGGAGTTGTTTATTGACCGCCGGGAAAACAGCAAATCTCTGGCATGGAGCTCTGTGCGGATGGCGTTTGAGAAAGCTATGGACCAGCAAGGCGCTATATTTACCCGCCCCAAAGAGTTGGCTGATGTCCGGGGTGTGAGCTACACTTTCAGTCTGTTGTGGCGTTTTAGAATGATCACGGTGCCGGAGGAAGTGGAGAAAAAGTTGATAGGAAACCGAAAGTAAGCAAAGTCTCTATTCGGAAGAATCATACAATCTCAAAAAGATTATCTGTGGCTATGTGCCAGACAGTGTGATAAGATGTTTCCTGCATACAATTTAAGGAGGTATCAGCCGTTGGCGTTTTATATATTTCTTGGTTTTACAATTCTTTGGTTCCTGTTTATGACGTATCTCTCCCACCAGGATGGGGAACACACCGGGAGGACTAGCCGGGAACTGGCGGAGAAGCTGTCAGCTTTGGATTTCCTGGATTCTGATATTAATATTCTGAACGGCAGGCTGCGCCGTCTGGCCCATGTGGTGGTGTATCACAGTGCTTTGAGAAGGGAAATGCTGCATTATTCAATGCCATTAGTCCCATCGACCCTGAATTGGTGGGTAATGGGAGCCTCAAATCGTTATGTTATCCGTTTTTTCATTGATAATGCTGCAAATGGGATTTTTGCAGTCGCAAATAAATTTCCATCAATTTTATCGACTATTTTTTTGATGTTTAATAACTCTTGGACAGATATGTCTTTGGCAGACAATGACTCTAAGGAAGATATCATAGAGTATTATTCAAAAGTTTTTAAACAATTATATATTATGTCCTTCACAGCCACTTTGGTCATGGTTCCCGCAACAAAGATTGTAACAACTATAATTCTAAGTGAATCATATAAAGAAGCATCCCAACACAGTGCTATACTTAAACAACTATAAATCTGAATTTTGCATAAAAGTTACACTAAAGGTTTCAAATCATTGATTTTATTGAATTTTTCTACGTTTGTTAGTGTAACCTTGGTTCCACTAGCAAATCGTAAAAAATCCAGTGTTTGTGCAGCTTTGCGAGTTTTAGTGTAACAAATTTGCAAAGTTCAGAATAAAAGGAAAGAGGTTATCACCTATGCCCAGAACGAAAGGCAGCAAAAACCGTCCAAAAACTACCCATACCGACTACGCATCTCAGATCGCGGAGAAGCAGGAATCTATCACTTCTCTGACTGCTGAGATTTCATCCATCACCGCAAATATTGACACTTTGAAGGCTGATCTGAAAGAGAAGAAGTCTGCTCTGAAGAAGGCCGAAAAAGAAGTGGCAACGCTGGAAGCGAAGAAGGCAAAGGCAGATGCTAAGGCCGTTGAAGAAGCTAAGAAGGCTGAAGCCGAAGCAGTGCTGAAGATGCTGCTGGCCAGCGGTATGAGCGCGGACGAGATCCTCGAAAAACTGAAATAAGATCGGCCGTGTGGACAAACTGAACTCCAGAAGTTCACACGGTTTTTTTGAAGGTCGCTATATAGTTTATAACGGAAATAAAAGAAATGGAGCGTGAGAAAAATGAACTTATCTAAAATACACCACATCGCGATCATTGCATACACCGCCCCAAGAGTACAGTATGACCGCAGAAGGTGGTGCACTGGTTCCGCGCGAATGGTGCATCCATTCC
>CAKTAA010000220.1 GCA_934526185.1 uncultured Eubacteriales bacterium
GCTCCGGACTCAGTTGTACAGAGCCCAAAATCTGCTCCTCCTGGTTCTTCATCCGGCAAACTGTCGCAGAAGTATCGGAATACCGCTTAATACGGATACAGAGCGTATCATAAAAGATCTGCTTCTCACCGTCCATATAGCCCGGGTAGTCAAAGCCTTCCAAATTCGTATCGGGAGCACCTTGCAGTCCGAGATACAAATCCAGTTTATCCCATCCGAAGGATTGGACATTTTTGTCCGTCACATCCGCCGTAAACGTCAGTTTATACTCGAACGAACGGCTGCCGTCTAATTTCTGATCTGAAAAAGCAAATTTTGCTCCAGGATTTTCATTGAATGTTCCGAAAAAATCCTCTGTCTGTTGGAACCACCAATTGTTGTACTGCCATGTCAAATTGACCGGCTCCGAAGTCTTCGCGGCTGCCGTTATTATTCCCAAAAGCACTCCGGTTACTGCAAAGATCAACATGAACGTCCATTTCTTCCGTAGTTGCATGGTTATAAGCACCTCCTATTTTATCCCTCAGGATGGACGGCTCCCGACAAAACATCAGGGGTTTTTGTATAACAAACATTAAGATAAACAACTGAATAATCTTCCTGAAGCACGTCGTCCAAATAAACCGCCGATCCCTCGTACGGTTCATCGGCAATGTAGCAGCCAACCTCTTCGCTCGGATCCGGTGTCGTAAGATACAAAATATACTCACCCGCAGGTTGCTCTGAAAATGTCATTGTATTATTATTGTTATCCGGATAATTTTCAAATTCCTGCGTAGCCAGCGTGGTGTTGAAGGAATCCTGGAAGCTGCCTTCCCATTTATACAGATCAAACACTAATGTTCCAATCGAATTAGACCAGCTTGGGCACGTCAGCTGCAGGGAGTTGAACGGAGCAGTAGCATAGAACTGAATCGCAATTGACTCAGAAAGCATTTGTGCGCTCTTTATAGCTGCCGCCTCTTCCCTGTAAAGGGCTGCAGTAACAGGGTCCTCTGATACGATCTCGACCTTCGGGGTTGCCGCAGGAGAAGGCCTCTCTGTCGGCGCTTGCGTAGCAGCATCTTGCGTAGGAGGCGGTGTCGGCTGCTCAGTAGGCGCAGGGCTCGGTGTTTTTGTGCTGGCGGTATTCGTTCCCGGCGACTCTTGCACGCGGCCTTCGTCTTGTGCGCATGCACATGCCGAAAGAAGTAATGCTGCGACAATGCAGACAGAAAGGAAAATTTTAGCATTTTTCTTTTTCATAATTGAAACCTCCGTTTTTTTATATTTTCTGAACAATCGTCGATCCGCTTAATTGAATCCGGTTTTTTTTGCCGAGCGTATTTCCATCGATCACCGTACAGCCGTTTCCGGAGACATTAAGTGAAAACGCCTCGTTTAAAACAGTAAAAAGATTTGAAAGAATCATCATATTTTCCGTTTCTTCGAGATAGATCCCCGCTTCCTGCTGTCCATCAAACACATTATCGCGAAGGAAGCCTTTATTAACACCGATCGTGTCATAAAATCCGTATTGTCCGCCGACAAAGCGATTGTCGCTCACTGATACCATCGAAATATATGCATCCGAAGCGCCCTCTGTCCGAATCCCTGAAAAAGCCGCCGATATTTCATTGCAGTTGATAAAAACGCCGTCGGGACCATGTCCGACGCTGCGCAAAACAATCGCGCTCCCGGTGCTTCCGGACATTTTATTCCCCGCAATATCGACATGAAGAATTTCCTGAATCACGATCTGAGCATCTCCTGTATTTTCAAAAATGTTTCCATTGATTTTCAGGCCCTCGCACCGTCCGGAGTCTGTAAATTTTCCATCTCCCACCAAAATGCCGCGCCCTGCTCCGGAAAATACATTGTCCACAATAAAATTGTTGATTGAAATTTCCTGGTCAAGCATGGAATAATAAATTGCATATGCCTCCGGATTAGAAACCGTAAATGTACATCGATCAATTTTACTGTCTGATCCATGGAAAGCGACAACATTCGACGGATTTTCACTGCCGGAAAGAAAGGAGCAATTAAACGCACGCAAATATAAGGCGGATACAATACTTCCAGAAGTACCGCGGTGCTCCAGTTTCAGGTCAATCATTTGAAAATTATATTTCATGGAAATCCGAAACATGTCCTCTGTCATCGTTTCTGCCCCGAAAATGGTTGAATCCCCGTCACCCTTCAGTACAACCATCCGCGCGTCATTTTTGGGAAGCTCGATCGTTTCGGAAATCCGATAGCTCCCGGAAGGAAAATAGACCGTTCCGCTGTTTTCATACGCCGCGTTCACAGCTTTGCGTATGGCCGCAGTATCATCCGATGTACCATCCCCGGCCGCACCATATTCCATTACATTGACATAAGAACTATCTATTTCCGAAAGACGTACCTTTTTGACCGCGGACGCTTCGTCATTTTGCATAATTTCACCCTCATTTCTTTGATTCCTTGAAGACGTAGAGGAGAGCGTTCGCGCCCTTTCGCCTCCCCTTGTATTTTCCAAAGTGTGGATTTCCGTAAATCCGCACAGCAGCAC
>CAKTAA010000221.1 GCA_934526185.1 uncultured Eubacteriales bacterium
GGAGGACGGGAGCGGCTATCAGTACAAGTACGAGTCTGGCTCTGTGGAAAGCACCGCACAGAGTATTTTGGAAGCGGACGAGCCGATAGAGCGCCGTGTTCTGTCCATCCCTGATGAGGACGGCTACATCACCATCGGCGCAGACGAAACCGCACAGACCTACGAAACCAGACAGAAGCGCACCTATTGGACGATTGCCGGGGTATCTGCGGCCTATCTGCTGGTATGGCTTGCGGTCAATGGGCTGCTGCTCTATAAACGGCGCAAAAGAATGTAAACCAATTTAGCTTCTTGCCGGGAATGAAAAAGGTAATCCGCCGCAAAACGGAAGAATAAACGAAGCGACAAATCGGAAGTTGGCAAGATAAAGAGGATGGAATAAAACAAAATGGAAGGCGGAAAATTTGATTTCAAAAAGGCGCAGCGGGAATTGATCCGCAAGGAACTGCGACCTATCCTATACGAATATGGATTTGTCTTGTGCGGCCCGACCGCATATATCAGAGAGCGCGGCGGCCTGCTGCAGGAATTTTATTTCAAGGTCGAGGTCAGTAAGCTGCGCCCCTGGGTAAGCTATCGCCCAGTGTTTGATGCGCGGCCCATCGTGAGCTTTGGCTCGGATGGGCCGAACGGCGCAAAGTATGAGAACCCATATAGAGGGTTTCGTTGGTGTTCTATCGATTACTGGTATACGGAGGACGATGTGCTGAAAGAAAAATATTACCAGCGCCAGTTTCTCCCCCAATTTGAAGCGTTAAAAAGCAGTATCGTAAACGGTCTGCTACCCGAGATGGACGCGATGCGTTCACTGGATGATTTTATACAGCTTTACGAGTCGTGTGGGAAACTGTTTGGAGAACCGATTCGCCACTACGATATATCCCACACATATTTTCCATTTATATCCGGTGTACATGGAGCCTCGGGGAAGAAGCGGATGGAATTGATCCTTTCAGAAATGGGCGGGACTTGGCTACCTACCCTTCCCAAAATCGTAAAGAAATATTTGGAGTCACATATGGGTGGGATGGATACGGACAGCGAGGCGGACAGGATATTCCATGCGTATTGCAATCAAGTGCGAATAGCGTATAAACTTGATGTTAAATGACAAAATAAGATACTCCGTTTTATGATACGACAATTCCCGTTTGTCGGGGAAATAGCAAAGCCAGCCGAGCCAGTCAACGGTCAAGATGAACGGGCTGTGCCCGCCGTTGACAGCCCCGCCCGCCTTTGCTGACAGGAAATCAAGGGAGCAACATCCTAAAATGCTGTCGCTCCCGACCATGATGGGAATAAATGTAGAAAAAGCACTATGAAATACCCCGCAAGTGCTACAATTAATATTTTATGTAATTTGAAGTTCGTGAGGTGATGGAATGAGTAAAATAGATGAATTTGAACAAAAAATCATCAAGCACGGAATGACCGATGAAGATTTTCTTGAATATGGAAAGTTGTTAAAACGAGTTCGAGGCAATCTTCTAAAACGCCAACATTGTTATACAACAGCCATTCAATTCTCCGATGAATATGCTGAACAGGCTGTTAAGTTAATACAATATGGACTTGAAAACTTTGAAGATGGCTGGTTTTCCACATACACCTCTTATTTGTATATAGGACATATCTATGAAAAAGCAAGAAATTATCGAAAGGCTTACGAATCCTATTTGTTAGCGAAAGATGCCCTTGAATTAAACCGAGAAGAATATGTAAATGAACTGTCCAAAGATCTTTTATGGGTGAAACTGCATATAGATTCCTTTTGTTACTCAGCCGAACTGGAAGATTATTACTCTTGTTATTTAGCAACTGATGAGTTTTCAAGAGCATTTGTAAACAGTGAATTTAGATTAGCTGTTGCGAACATCATAATTTCTTTACATCACGGAAGGACTGATGAAGCCAAAAGGTCGCTTGCCATCGCAAAAGAAATATGCGAACCACATTATAGGGGGAAATTGCATAGTATTCTTGCAAAACACAAATATTACGAATCACTAAATGCAACACCCGAATCAATTACATTTGTTAAAAGTATTCAGATATAAATTACTGTTTTCTGCTGATATAAATTGAATATCGACCAAGCGGCAACACCACAGATTTTTTGAAATCCGTGGTGTTTTTTTGCGCCCATTTTTGGCAGAACAGGCAAGGCGGTGGTGTTAAGAGTGAACAGGAAAATTTTCTGTCTGCCCGGTTGCCAATTCTCGTTTTTTTGTATTACAGAGAGTGAAAAAGGCTTTCTCCGGCATCAGGTAGGAAGTTCGGTGTCTGTCGCCATTTTAGCGAAAACGGGCAGGAATGTCCTTTGCCGGATTATTAGTAGCAGAAAAAGAAAAGCAGCTTGCCAAAACCGGCTCTTGATGAACGAGTAGTAGGCAAAGGAGAAATGAATTTTTCTGGTTGCGATTTTCCGAAAAAGTGGCGGACGGAAGTGAGAGGAAGTTTGCAGTCACGGAGAGCAAGTTTCTACCACGGTGCCAAAATCCGCAATTCTGCGGTTTTGCCCCTCGCGGGA
>CAKTAA010000222.1 GCA_934526185.1 uncultured Eubacteriales bacterium
CGGGCTGTTCGGCATTGAAAATGTCAGAAGCGCGCCTCAGCGAGAGCACCAGCAGGAAGAAAAATAAGCGCCGTCAGTCGTATTCTAACAAGATGGTATTAGAGAACTACTGAAACAATGAAAAGCATTTTCATATATGCTGTCATGCTAAAAAAGTTAAGAACGGACTTATTATAACGGATACCGTGGTGGGACTTGTGGCAATTCGAGCACAAGTCCCACCTTTTAACTTTTGCAGAAGTTCGATTTAAGGTCAAGACTCTTAACTATACTTAGCTTGGGACAAGATTTTTTGTGGTAGAAAGCAGAACGAAAACGTTGAAATGTTCACATTATCGTGATACAATATATATTGGTATTTAGGGGGAAATCGTTATGGCTGTAACCTACAAGAAATTATTTCACCTGCTGATCGACAAAGGTATGACCAATGCTGAGCTAATGGAGAGTGCTGGCTTTAGTGCTAATATCATTACCCGAATCAAGCGTAACAATTATATTTCTCTCGATAGTATTGAGAAGATTTGCAAAGTGCTCCAATGTGGCGTTGATGATATTTTGGAATTTACGCCAGACGAAACCGAACAAGAGAATCACGTGAGAGGAATGCAATAATGTCAATACTGGGAAAGCTTCACGAAATCTCCTTCTATGGTCTGATTTCAGCAATTATTTGTCTATGCACTGGAAAAACAACATTTTCAGCTTTATGGGATGCTAAGCTGAACGTAACGAGTTTCTCAACATTTTTTCTTGCGTTCCTTTTCTGGGTATGCGTACTGTTTATACCCATTGCAATTATTGGAGCCTTTGCGACCAAGTACGGTGATGGTGGCGAAGGATTGTCGTTCAAGTCGGATAACCTTTTTGTTATCTTCTTTGCACATATTGCGGAAGAAATATTGGGCTTGTTCCTAACACCGTTTTGGTTTCTTATCGACCTTTTCAGAAAAAGGTTGGATGATGATGGCAAGGCTATTGATTATATTACATACGCAATAGAACTAATTTTCTTTGCCGTTGGCATATTAGTTCTTTGATATTAGGAGGAAGAATCGTGGGACGTGTATCTACAAGAGAGAACAAAACACTATATCAAGTATTCCGAGAGGAACTCGGTCTTTCCAGAGAAAAAGCAAGCGAACTTCTTGGATGGATTTCCGCAGAACGCATTGAGAAAATCGAAAGCGAAAAATCTCTTCCACATCCTGATGAAGTTTTAGCTATGTCAGTAGCATATAAAAAGCCTCGTTTGTGCAATCATTATTGCGCTAATCTGTGCCCTATTGGACAGGAATATGTACCGGAAGTCAAAGTGAAGGACTTGTCTCAGATTGTTCTGGAGATGTTGGCATCGCTAAACTCCATTCAAAAGCGCAAGGACCGCCTTATTGAAATCACAGCAGACGGTGAAATCTCTGATGATGAAATTGCCGACTTTGTACATATCCAAGAAGAATTGGAGCGTATATCCATTACAGTTGAAACCTTGCAGCTTTGGTCTGAACGTATGTTGGCAACTGGCGCAATCGACATTGAGACATATAAGGCACATAAAGACAAGAAATAATATTTGTTCGACACCTCGGCATTAGTCGCACACCCATAAGGAAGTAATGGTATCTTGCAGGACAGCATAGCAAATTGCTATGCTGTCCTGCTTTTTCTTTCTCGTTCAATGGTCTGCTTGTCCTCGTCCTGCTTCAATTCCCCGACGAAGTTCCAAATAATCTGGATTTTCTGCCGCCGGTGGCCGCTGGACTTGTCCGGCGCATGGACGATAATCTTCTTCACAAACTCGTTGACAATCGTGGGCGTGAGTTCGGTAATCCCTACATACTTCCGAATAACCGCCGCAAAACTGTCAAAATCCGCTTTGTCCTGCTCGTAGGCGTTTACCATTTCCCGGTCTGCCTTAACCTTTTCCGTCAGTTCTTTCTGCTCCGCTTCATACTCGGCGGATAACTTCAAAAACCGTTCGTGAGAGATTGCGCCGGATATATCGTCCTCATAAATACGCTTGAAAATCCGGTCAAGTTCTGCAATCCGTTTTTCGGCTTGGGCGATTTCCCGCTTGCGCTTTTTTGCCGCCTTTTCCGCTTCTTCAAACCGCTGCTCATACACCGCCTTTTGAAAACTCATAATGTCCTCAAAAAACATGGCGGTTACATCGAATATCCGGCGCAGCACAAACCGTTTCAGCGTTTCCTCGCGGATAAAGTGCATGGTGCAATCCCCCGTATTGCTCTTGTACCTCGCGCAGCGGTAACAATCCTGCTCCGGGGTCATGTTCTTGCCCGTAGCAAAATGCAGTTTGCTGCCGCAGTCGGCGCAGTACAACAAACCGGAGAACAGCCCTTGCCGTTCCGCTTGTTTGGCGGGGCGGCGTTTGTTTGCCCGCAGTTCCTGCACGCGCTCCCACACTTTTTCATTGATGATAGCGGGTTGCGTGTCCGGGAAGATACGGTAATTCTCCGGGGCGTTTTGCAGACGCTTTTTCAGTTTGTGGGATTT
>CAKTAA010000223.1 GCA_934526185.1 uncultured Eubacteriales bacterium
ACAGTTTGTAGGGGAGTTCTGATACTCCCCTATAAAAATGGCTATTTATCAACTGTTTGTTGTGACATAGCCAAAAACAAATAAAATGTCGGCTTTTTCAGTCGAGGATCCTTGAAGAAGAGAAGTCAAAGCGTTAACGTAAAACACAGAAAAATCTCATTCGGAGATTTTCAAACAGAAACAATCGGAATTTCTGTCAAAAAGATATTGATAGAGGTTCCCTTTAGTCTTTTTGCTAAATAACAAACAAAGGAACAAGCAAATGAACATCTGGAACTTTATTCAAAATCAAATTTTAGGCATGGAGTGGCTCAACCGGGTTATCGGCACGGGTATTGAGAAAATCGGAATTGATACATCAACAAGACTTGGCGGTTCGGTACAATTCTTTTTGTATGATACGCTGAAAATCACCATACTGCTTTGTGTGCTGATTTTCATTATCTCCTATATTCAAAGCTATTTTCCACCGGAACGCAGTAAGCGGATTCTTGGCAGGTATCACGGAATATGGGCGAATACGCTCGGTGCGCTGCTCGGAACTGTTACCCCATTTTGCTCCTGCTCATCAATTCCGCTGTTTATAGGCTTTACCAGAGCCGGGTTGCCGCTGGGGGTGACATTTTCTTTCCTGATTTCCTCCCCGATGGTCGATCTTGGCAGTTTAGTACTCTTAATGAGCATTTTCGGGGCAAAGGTAGCGATTGTTTATGTTATCGCCGGATTGGTGATCGCTATTCTCGGAGGTACGCTGATTGAAAAACTGCACATGGAAAAATATGTGGAGGATTTTATTTATAAATCCAACGCAGATGTTTTGAGGGAATCATCAGAAATGAGTCGAAAAGAGCGGACAAAATACGCCTATGAGCAAATGAGTGAGACTTTCAAAAAGGTTTTTCCTTACATCTTAATCGGGGTTGCAATCGGTGCATTTATCCATAACTGGATTCCGGAAAAATGGGTTGAAACTATGCTTGGTAACAAAAATCCCTTTGGCGTAATTCTTGCCGTTGCGGTCGGTACTCCGATGTATGCAGATATTTTCGGCACGATCCCGGTCGCTGAAGCGTTGCTCGGTAAGGGTGCTTTGCTTGGAACGATTCTTGCTTTTATGATGGCAGTGACCACATTGAGTCTGCCTTCGCTTATCATGTTGCGTAAAGCTATTAAACTGCCTTTACTTGCTCTTTTTGTCACGATTTGTGTCGCAGGTTTCATACTGGTCGGATACTTGTTCAATATTTTTCAACAACTTTTTTAATGGAGGTTTATCATGAAAATTCAAATTCTCGGAAGCGGATGCCGTAAATGTAAGGAGCTTTATGCCAACGCGGAAAATGCTGTCAAATCAAGCGGTGTTGAGTGCGAACTCGAAAAGGTGACAGACATAGAAAAAATCGTTGCTATGGGAGTGATGACCACTCCGGCACTGGCAATAGACGGTAAGGTCGTCAGTTCAGGAAAAGTCTTGACGGAGGAGGAAATTTCTCAATATCTTACATCTGAACACTCTTGCTGTTCCGGCTCTTCCTGTTCTTGTCAGAGTGAACCGACAAAACCGCCCTGCTGCTGTGGAGGCAAGAAAAAAGGTGGATTCTTCAAAAAAATCATCACCATAATATTGCTGTTGTTTGTTGCAGGAAGCATTCTTTACATTATCGAGCGAGAGAACAAAACAGTGACCGGCAAGCAGGCGGAAGTTCTCCCGATGGATGTACTGAAAGTATATTATTTTCACGGGACCAAGCGCTGTATGACCTGTAATACCATTGAAAAACTCACCCGCGATGCTGTTGGTAATTCTGAAAATGTAAAGTTCATCTCTGTCAATGTGGAAGAACCACAAAATGAACACTTCATCAAGGATTTCAATCTGGTCAACCGTACAGTGGTAATGGAACGCAATGGAAAATTTGAAAAGTTTGACAAGGTATGGGAACTTGTCCGTACACCGGAAGAATTTTCAGCATACATCAAAAGCGGTGTAGAGAGACTTTCTAAATGATAACAGCGATCTTCTCTGCATTTTACCTGGGAATACTCTGCTCAATATCACCTTGCCCATTGGCGACTAATATAGCAGCCGTCAGCTTTGTCAGCAGGAAAAGCGGTCACAAAAAAGCAGTTCTATTGGCAGGACTGCTTTATACACTCGGACGGCTGATAACTTTTTGCATTTTAGGATTTTTGTTGGCGGAAACAATGGATGTTGCTCCTATGGTTTCACACGCTCTGCAAAAGTACATGAATATGTTTTTGGGACCATTGCTGATTATAACGGCAATGTTTTTGATTGGTTTGCTGGCAGTACCAAACTTTTCCGGAATAAACTTTAATGATAAATTTCGGAAATATATTGATGGTTGCGGAGCTTTCAGTGCGTTATTAGAACCTATCCCTAAATAACAGCTAGTTTTCGATAAATTATAACCGTTGCGGCAAGGTGTAGCAAAGCTTCATATGACGAGTTGCTCTTTTCATATCGAAC
>CAKTAA010000224.1 GCA_934526185.1 uncultured Eubacteriales bacterium
CTATAAAGCCATGGACGTTGCCTCCATCTGGTTGGATATGGCCAATGCAGAAAAATAAAAAAGACGGACAGAATGCTAACGCCACATAAGGCAGTAATTTAAAACAACATTGAAATATACTTTACGGGCAATAGCAAAGGCAAGAGACAGCGTAGAAGGCAAAAATGCTTTTTACGCTGTCTTTCTTTATGTTCAAAAATAAAATCGCACATTCGTCAAGCAAAAACTTCCTTGCTACAATGTAGGCGAGGGAGGTAAGCAGATATGCGAAATCAAAAATATTACATAGCGATTGATGAAAGTGAACGGAGAATTATTCTAAATGCTCTTAATGCGCTGCGGAACAAATTACTTGCACAAGACAGATATACGGACGCAGTAGATGATGTTCTAATCAAAGTAGTCAACGCACCTATTAAGAAATTCAAGATAAAGATGGCGGAGGTTTAAGGTTATGGAAAAAACAATATTTGAGCAGATGGGCGGCACATATACTCAGCAAGGCGATTGCTATTTGCCAAATCTCGTCTTACCCACCGAAAAAGAAACAAGACCTATTGGAGTATGGGGGCAACGGCATTTACGGTATCTGAAAGAATGCCATAGGATTACATACGCTAATCTTCTCACAAGCGGCAAACTGAATAGCTATCTTGTTGATATTGATGAGCGGGCAGAGAATATGTTTCTTCGGTTGGTAAAGCAGATGGCAGAGCACGAGGGTGTGACCGAGCGGCTAAAGGCGGAAAATCAAATGGAGTGGGTTGGACAGATAAATAACATTCGAATTTGTGCAACAGAAATTGTCAACCAAGTGATTATTTTTGGACAAATGACCGCACTAAAATAGCGGTCTAATTCTGCTGGCGTCTGCTTCATACAACTTTTTATCCACCATAAAACCATTTCTACAAAGTTACCGGAAACATGATTGATAAGAAAATCCAGCCGTATGTCTTTATTGTGTTTCCGATTTTGTTTGACAAAGTCACGGATTATATAAAGTAAAAAAACTGTGAATTCTTAAGGGATTAACTTGACTTTTTCTCCTCATGATTTTATACTAAAAAAGATTAGAATTGGTATTTTTATTTCCTAATAGAGCCATATTATATTGCACTTTTTATTGGGAACGACAAGATCACGTTATATTTATGGATGTTTGTCTTCTTGATTAGCAAGGCTCCGGACAAATTACCGGAATCATTTTTTTACAATATGAAGGGAATTATGGTGAAAGCGATATGGACAGCCAAACTCCAGACATAAAAGAAAAAATACTTTTCACAAGTCCAGCGGAAGCCTGTCACCTGATGGGTTCCAATATGCGGGGCCTCTCGCAAGAGGAAGCGGACAAGCGCTTAGAACAATACGGAAAAAATGAATTAGCGCAAAAGAAGCAGACCAGCATGCTGAAAAAGTTTTTGGCAAACTTTACTAGCTTGATGGCATTGCTTTTGTGGGCCGGCGGCGTTATGGCAATACTTTCCGGCGCATTAGAGTTGGGGATTGCCATTTTCTGCGTCAATCTGATCAATGGCCTTTTCTCCTTTTTTCAGGAATTTAAGGCGGAAAAGGCGACCAACGCCCTGCAAAAGATGCTGCCCGCTTACGCTCGAGTAATCCGGGATGGCGAAGAGAAAAAAATACTGGCAACAGAAATTGTCCCCGGAGACATTATGGTTCTGGAAGAAGGCGACCGCATCAGCGCCGACGCCCGAATTCTTCAAAGCAATGATTTCCGTGCCGACCAGTCAACGCTTACCGGAGAGAGCAATCCTATCCGTAAAAGCAGCGATGCTTTACAACAGGAATGCAGTTATTTGGAAGCGGAAAACATGGTGTTTTCCGGCACGTCAGCGGCGGCGGGTACCTGCCGTGTGCTGGTTGTATCAACCGGTATGGACAGTGAATTTGGGAAAATTGCAAACCTGACGCAAAATACAGAAAAAAGCCTTTCGCCTTTGCAAAAGGAACTAAATGTCCTGACTAAACAAATCGCCTTGATTGCTTTCAGTATTGGCCTTATCTTTTTCCTGATTGCGGTATTTTTAGTAAAAGACCCGTGGATGGAATCATTTCTTTTTGCGCTGGGAATGATCGTGGCATTTATCCCGGAAGGGCTGTTGCCGGCGGTAACGCTATCTTTGGCTTTAGCGGTACAGAAAATGGCTAAAGAGCACGCACTGGTCAAGAAATTGTCTTCTGTAGAAACATTGGGATGTACCAATGTCATCTGTTCGGATAAAACCGGTACCCTTACGCAGAATGAAATGACGGTCAATCACCTGTGGAACCTGCGTGCAGAAATGACGGTAAGCGGAGAGGGATATGCCCCGCAAGGGGAAATTCGGGATGGCGATATTGTAGTAACGGCGCAAAACAGCAACGCATTAAGGCTTTTGCTCAGTGGCGCTGCGTTGTGTTCTAACGCCAAATTGCTTCCCCCGGAGGAGGGAAAAGAACGCTACACGGTGCTGGGC
>CAKTAA010000225.1 GCA_934526185.1 uncultured Eubacteriales bacterium
GTATCGGGCGTAGTAAAGACGGTGGGTCTTTTCTCACTGATTGTAACGGTTCAGCCGTTTATTCTAATGGTTGTTATTTTGATTTTTATATTACAGATTGTCGTGGAAAAAAGAAATCAACCCTTGTGGACAAAATGGAGGTCCTTGCTTGCTCCCATCCGACGTAAAGGGGACTACTATGCCGGTACAATGAAGGATCTGGCGTTTGGGAAGGAAATCCGTGTCAATAATCTGCAGGAATATATCAAAGACAAATATGAAAATCAGGAAATGGACGAATATATTCCCACAAATATGAAAAGACTGCGGAATATTCAAAACAGATATTTCCCCTCAAATTTTTCCGTCATGCTGCAGGAAGGAATCGCCTATCTGTTTTTAGCATACGAGGTAGTTTTCCGAAATATGCTGATCGGAGATTTTACTTTTTATTTATCCATTGTCAGCGGCTTTTCCGAGGGCATCAGAGCGGTAAAAGGCTCCTATTGGCTGCTGGGAAGAAACGGTGCATTTGCAAATGAATTTCGCTATTGCATAGAGCTGTCCGGACAGGAACATGGGGATGGCAGCGGACAAGCAGTTATCGAAAAGGGGGATATCACCATTGAATTTATCAATGTTTCCTTTAAGTATCCAAATACAGAGCGCATGATTTTGAAAAATATATCCTTTACTCTGCTGCCGGGAGAGACGCTTTCCATTGTCGGATTAAACGGTGCGGGAAAAACTACCCTTGTAAAGCTTTTGTGCAGGCTGTATGAGCCGACGTCCGGAGAAATACGCATCAATCATGTGCCCATAAAAGATATAAAGTTTTGTGAGTATGCAAAGCTGATCGGGGCGGTATTCCAGGACTTCAAGCTGTTTTCCTTCAGTGTCCGGGAAAATATTGTTATGGAAAACACGGAAAATATGGATCGCCTCAGGCGATGCATCGACAGAAGCGGGTTGAAAAGCAAAGTGGCTTCCCTGCCGCAGGGACTGGATACAATGGTTTATAAGGAATTTGACGAGAACGGTATTGAATTTTCCGGCGGTGAAAATCAAAAGCTTGCCATTGCCCGGGCACTGTATAAAGACGCGGCGGTGATCATTTTGGATGAACCTACTGCCGCGCTGGATCCCATTGCTGAGTATGAGATTTACCGCCGTTTTCAGGAGTTGACGGAAGGAAAACTCGCCATTTATATATCTCACAGGCTTTCTTCTACCCGTTTTACAGATAAAATCGCGGTGCTTTCCGATGGGAGACTGGTAGAGTACGGAAAACATGCGGAGCTTATGGAAATAGATAACGGAATTTATAAAAGTATGTTTGAGATGCAGGCGCACAATTATATTGCTTAGCGTGGACTGCCGCTTTAGGAAAGGAGTTTTTACAGTGAAGGTAAGACTGCCCATTGTTTTGGATGCCATGATTATGTCAGATTGCTGTACTTACAATAGAATCGCAATTATTCAAACCTCTCCTCACGCGCAGGCGTGGCTTTCTACGCACATGAAAATGTTTGTAGAGGACGACTTCGGTGCGTGGCACGGCTCCGTAGATACAATTTTTACAATGGACTATTATAAAGAAATTTTATCGTTTCAGGAAATCAACACGTGGGAATTTCCGCCTGATAAAATCGTCGCTATGATAAAGGACCAGATCAATCAGAAAAATTACATAGAAATAGAGCTGAACTTTTCAGAAAATGCGTTTGTCAACCGGCACGAGGCACTGCTGTTCGGATACGATGATGTGGAAAAGGTATTTTATACATCCATGTTTGACCGGCCCACAAGAAAATTTCAGGAGCGGACACTGTCCTTTGATTTTGTGGAAAAATCGTACGCAGAGGTGTTTGCATATTATCAGTCCAATCCAGAGCAGATGGTAAACACCCAGATAAAATTTTTCAATATTAACCGGATTTCCCTGAAAGATACGTTTGATGAGGACGGCTGCTTTTTTACCGCGGTGCTGAAGCTGGATGAGGAACGGCATGGAAAGTGTTTTGCGGTGACGCTGGGAGAGAATGTGACATCCCGAAGCTACATGGGCGTGCGCTGCCTTCTGGGCATTGAAGAAAACTTAAAGGAGATTCTTTCCAGAGAAGATTATGACAATGCAAATCTCAGAAATTTGTATTGGACGTCCAATAAGCTGTATGAATATCGGACCATTCTGCTGCTGACGATGCGCTGGCTCATCAAAAACCTGGAGGCCCCCAATGAGGAGATCCTGGCAGCCTCGGCGGAGTATGAAAAATGCTGCGAGGACTTCAAAAAAATACGCAATCTGCTGCTCAAATATCAACAAGGCCACGATGAAAAGATTTTGTACCGAGTACAAAAAAAGCTAAAGCTCCAATATGATCATGAAAAAAGCGCTCTGTCGAAGTTTTTAGACCATGCGTTCCCGCTGTATGTAC
>CAKTAA010000226.1 GCA_934526185.1 uncultured Eubacteriales bacterium
CAACTGAGCTACGGGGGCTTATACAGGAAATAGTCAATTTTGAAGGGCTCCAGGATTCGATCGATTCGATTTGGATATCTGCGGCTTGGGTAGAACTCTGTATAGACGCGGTTGAGAGCAAAGGATACCTGCGCCAAAATATTGGCACGGAGCGCAGCCGGTGGTAGTGTCAAGCTTTGGACCTGTTGACAAAAAGAAAAACTGGGCTGAGGAAACACTTCCTCAGCCCACATAAATCGAATTTTTAATTTATTGAAGATGGCCCTAACCATCCGTTTCAGGTTTAAGGCCATGACAGCCAGGAGGCATTCCTCGGCTGCAGCTGAAATGCCTCTCTTGCGGATTTTTGAAATGCAGTGCTCCCGCTTTAGAACAGAGAAGCTGCCCTCTGCCCAGATTTTTCGTAGCCGCATCATGGAGTAAAACTCCGGCGTTCCAACACGTTGGTGCCCTCTGTAAAACGCTGGATAACAACTGCTGGCCAGAATCCTGCGCCGAATACCGGACTTGTCAAAACAAGTCGGTCGGTTGGGACAATGCACGCAAGTATTGCCCTCTGTTTGGTAGCAGCGCAGGTACTTGCCGGTGGATTTGTTGCAGTTCAGCCTATGGTATGTAAGAGGCACTCCTTTTGGACAAATAAATGTGTCTCGCTCCAGGTCGTAAGCAAAGCCGTACTTTTCAGGGGGATTGGAGAACTGAATAGCAGGAATATATCCAGTAATCCCCAGCAGTTCCAGGCCGCGGTGAACCGCGCCGGTCTCATAGCCGCGGTCCAGAGCAATGTTTCTCATGGGAACACCAAGCTTTATTTGCTTCTCCAGATGGCGCAGAACTTGAATACTCTCCTTCTCATTTGCGCTATACACATCAACTCCGGTCACAATACCGTGTTTGCAATCCACAGTTGACTCCATAAGATACCCAATACCACGTTTGCTGCCATGGTTGATATAGCCGCTGTCAGGATCGGTTCGGCTGGTAGTGCGGCGTTTCTTTACAGTTTTTACCGGTGGCTTTTTGAATCCCGGCTGCTGAGAGAGTTCTTCATCCAAACAGTCCAGATAGCTCTGCATACTTTGCTCAATTTCAACTTCTACATCAACCCAGCTTTCTCGGGACACGTTGGCCGGGATGTAGCTTCCATCCGCAGCCATCGCTTTCCCATCTATGAGGCCGCTGGTAATACACCGCTTTACAATTTCCTGAAACACTTTTTGGAAAAGATCGCTTTGCTGCCATTTGCGTGTTCTGGTTTTGCTGAAAGTGGAGTGATCCGGAATTGTCTCATCCAGCTTAAAGCCGCAGAACCAACGGTAAGCGAGATTGAGCCTCACTTCCTCCTCCAGCCGGCGTTCTGATTTGATGCCATATAGATAGCCCACCAGAAGTATCTTGAACATACAGACGGGATCCACAGATGGACGCCCGATAGAGGGATAATATGGTGCAAGCAAGTCGTATATGAACTCGAAGGATATGATCCGGTCAATTTTCCGCAATAAAATAAATGGTTTTCTGGAATCAAGGATTCCATGTCCATAAAAACTATTGCCATTTGCCTATCTTGTCGCCCCAACATACCTCTTCCCCCATAGTTATTTTACCACACAATATCGTATTGCCTTAAAGGAATCTGTAGAGGCGAATGGTTGGACCTTTATATAAAGAAAACTAATGTAATATTGCGCAAAGACATTTCCAAAAGTTCTCAGTGTGAAGTGAATACTCCCAATTATCGGTTGTTCTCTGTAAAAGATATCTACGATTTTGCTGTTACTTGTAATATAGAAGACGTAAAGTCAATTCTGCATAAATAGACGGCCCCGCGAGAAACTGGGCTGCCATACTCTGGAGAAGCTGTTTGGCAGGTTCTTTGACACTGTTTTTGTCGCCCGAACATACCAATATGATAAAACAGCCCGCATTGCGGGATTGCCGCAAATCCCTGCCTTGGAATTTCAAGCTAAACTGATGCAGTCAGCTGCGATTAGCATATCTGTATTGACAATGGAATTGTATGGTACGGCAGCATGAATCCGTTTTCTAAAGATGACATTGAGAGCAACATGATGCATACCAACAGTTATGAAATTACGGAGAAATTTTTGAAAATGACCTTTGTAGGAGAATAAAGGACGGCTCAGCCAGCACTTGGTATGTCGATTCGAATCGCTTCACCAATGCGAAAAAAACAGTTTATCGCGCATTGAACCGTCTGCAGTATCCCTATGAGAAAAACGTTTGTATGAACGCCGAAAGCCGGGCCAGAGACAAGAAATTGCTGTTTGCGAACTGATAATACCGCTGCCATCGACGATAAAGTAAGATAAGTTGCGCAAATTAAAAAAGAGATAAAAAGAGAGACAAGGTTTGCAGATCTCTGATAGAATGAAGTTGC
>CAKTAA010000227.1 GCA_934526185.1 uncultured Eubacteriales bacterium
ACCCCATCCTCTCCCAATACCGTTTTTATCATAACCGTTACTTTCATCCATTTCGCTTTATACACTTTTGCAAAAATAGTTCTTATCTTTACCATAACAAATTATATGACTTTTAGCAATCTTTTTGGCATAATTAGACGGTTAGCGTCAAAATTAGACTGTTTTTGGAATAAAACGGAATTGATTTCCTATAAAACACAACAAAAAAGAACCGTTCCTCCACCCTTTTAAGCAGAAGTTCGGTTCTCATTTTCAAAGTGATATCGACACTTATTTGTTGCGTTTCAAGCCATACAATCCCCACAGATTGCAATGCAACACTATGCATACCTCTACCAATGCAACGATAGCAAATTTCATTTTGTTTTCTGTCATACTGAATATTAAAAACAATCCTATATCTTTCTGCCTAATAAAGAATCAATTTGATCTAACAACTTGATTACCCGCTCTTGAGCACGTTTACTATCCGTACTATAAAAATCGTTTTGGTATAGATAATATGCGCAAGACATTTTTGTTGTATGGTTCAATTCAACAGCTAGTTTTCCATAACAATTTTTCAAACATGTTAATTGTTCTGCACTTAAATTCTCCAAAGAGTTCAGCTCATCCAGTAATATGCAACACTCTGTTATGCGTAAAAACAGCGTTTGTAATTCTGCTCTGTTCTCCTGCTTGTCCACATATAAATTCCAGATTAATTGTCCTTCTTTGTAGACTGTCGCTTCCATGATCCCAGTACTATAACCACGTACTTCATCAAAAACAATATCCTTATTCAAAAACGCCGCAAGCCGCTCCTCATACCCATAAGCAATATTACTCCAAATATCTAAGCAACGGTGTACAAGGGGCAACTAACAATATGAAAAAACAAGTGGTGTGATGAAGTGGAAAAATCATATTTTCCACTCTATCTTTACGCAGTCGCTGGTTGCGCTGATGGAAGAAATCAGACAATCGGCGGCTGTTCTTTTATCGTCAAAACTGATATTGTCCCAATCGTCCAGATAGCCGGACAGCAGTTCAATTTGCTTCGGGGACATGGTTTCAACGGTCAAGTCCGCAATCGCTTTTGAAAGCGTTTGGCGGCGGGTATCAAGTTCTTCGATTTTCTTGTTGGCGTATGCAAGCAAGGTGGCGTTTGCCCCGGTCAGCGTATCAAGCAGTTTTTCAATCTCGGCTTCGACCTGTGCCAGCTCTACCTGATGGGCGGTAATCTTCGGATTGACCGTTTCCTCGCCGCCTCGCAGATGTTTGAACTCTCGGAATTTTTCTCTCATAGCGGCAAAAATGAATTGCTCAAAATCTGCCTTGCGGAGAGTGCCACACCCGGTACAGCCTTTGTGATCGGAGCGCTTGGTACAGCGGAGGTAATCACAGCCGGAAGGGCTATGCGTTACCTTTAAGGCATACCCACAACGTCCGCATTTGATTTTTCCGGCAAGCCATGTGTTTGTTGCTTTCCGTCCGTTCTGGAAGGTCTTGTTTGCTAAGAGCTTTTTCCGACACCTTAACCATACATCCGAAGTGACAAGTGGCTGGTGGGGAGCGATAACAAGTATCTGGTCTTTTAAGCACCTGTCCTTGTCCTCTTTTACATCCCGGCCTTGGTAGAGGTAGCAACTGTTGTAACCGTCAAAATCGGCGGCGTCATTTACAATGGCTGCGCCTTGGCTTTTGAAGAACTCATACAGTTTCAAATCTGCCTCGGCATAAACAGGATTTCTTAGAAGCTGGGAAAGGAATGTCCGAAAGAGTGACTTTCCGTTTACCTTAATATCCTGTTCCTCAAAATACCGGGTAATGTCTCCGAAAGAGGTCTGCGGCTGGGAATACATGGCGAACATCAGACGAACAAGGTCTGCTGTCTCCGGGTCGGCAACCATCTTCTTTGTATGGATACCTTCAATCACAGTAGGTTCTAACTGATAACCGAAGGGAGCCTGACCGCTCATGTGAAAGCCTTTCAGACACCGGGAGTAATAGGCATCCGTGACACGCTTCTGGATTGTCTCACGTTCAAGCTGGGCGAATACGATACAGATATTGAGCATCGCCCGGCCCATCGGGGTTGAAGTATCGAACTTCTCCGTGGACGATACAAACTCTACATCGTACTGCTGGAACAGCTCCATCATTGTTGCGAAGTCCAGAATGGAGCGGCTTATTCTGTCCAGCTTGTAAACGATAACTCGCTTTACCCGGCCCCTTCTGATCTCTACAAGTAGCTTCTGGAACTCGGGCCTGTCGGTGTTCTTTCCCGAATAGCCTTTGTCCTTGAATACTTTACAACTACCGCCTTTCAACTCGTATTTGCAGAAATCAATCTGGCTCTCAATGCTGATACTGTCCTTGCGGTCTACGGATTGTCTTGCATAAATTACATCTTC
>CAKTAA010000228.1 GCA_934526185.1 uncultured Eubacteriales bacterium
ATCCGCAACGCCGCAAGCGTTTAATAAGGAACTTATATTTGGTAATTGATGAAGAATATTAGTTATTAGTAGACGGTTCAGAAGCAGCCAGCTCGCGGATTTGTTTGAATCTGCGGGCTGGCTGTATTTATCGGATATCTTTACTCTGATCATCAATAACGAACACCATCGGAGGCGTGGCATCTGTTGTATCAAAGTCCCCGGATTTAATAGCCTCTTTCATAAAAGCCATTGGTATAGCATAACACGAATATTGCCGAAATTCGGCAACCCGTCCGACAAGTTGCTTGGGAATATCAATTTTCAACTGAGGAAGTATATCCCGAAGCCAAGGTTCAAGCATATTCGCCATATGGTACATGTGCCTGATTCGTATCTGATCAAGTATGTTATACTCTTTTGGCGTGATCATCGGCAAATTAACAAAAGGCTTCCCATCAACATTACCCAAAATTCCGCACTTTGTTAGATGAGGAATGTCCTCACAGAACATAAGATTAAACCCGGAATTATCAAGCGGAATTCCTCTTGAAATGATATACAGCAACTTCACAAGGTTGTCATCGTGCATTTCAACAGGTCCGTGTTCGTATAGATTCAAGTCGGGCTGTGTGTCATAGATATGCAGATCAATGGATTTTGCTCCGAGATAGTTCTCATCATATGACCTTCTTTCCCCAGCGTAACAGTATTTACCGAAACGGTAGTTTTCAAAGTCAAAATCCCGAGGGTACCGCGTCCCGACAGCAATCCATTTTCCCCCGTCGGGACGCTGTGGATATTCTTCTCTTGACGGGATAATTTGCTGTGTCGCCGTGTAAATTGCAGATGAAAACAAATGAAGAACAAAATAATATTTCAACTTTTTTCTTTTGCTGTCTGAAAGCTGTGATAAAAAATCAGATAACAGTAATTCCTCAAGAAAATCATTTACTTTATTTAGAATATCTGTATAGTGCCTTTCGGTTAGCTCAATCTCTGCATCCAGTCCTTTTAAAAGTTGTTCCGGTTTAATAATCATGAAATCAGTAAAATATTTGTTTCCAATTTCTTTCATCAATTCAGAGGAAGTCAAGTCATGGACGGCATTCTCTACATAGGCTGTTGGAATGCCAAGTGCACGGGCGATTTCACTGACAGTTAGTGGTGTATCGTATGCTATAATCAGGATATTTTGCTTCATCAAATCGTTTGCCACCAAAGACCACGGTTCCTCATGAAACCCCTGACGGCCATGACAACTGATGTCCAACCGTTCCGGCTGATAACTTTGTTTTTCGTAATGCTCCATCTCATCAAATCCTTTCCGTATCTGTTCTCTGCCTGTTGACAGCCGTGAAAGAACGGTTCCTCTCGGTATGCCCATATCATCGGCAATATGCTGAACCTTTTCACCTTGCAGATAATGCCGAACAATGACCTCACGGTATTTTTCGGCAAGGTATGCAACCTCACGACGAACAGCATCCGCACACGGTCTGTTTTCATTTTCGACATCAACAAGAGGCTCGCTTTCTTCCGGAACAATGTCAATACTGACAGTAGGAATCTTGTATTTCCGGCGAAGCATATCATAATACTTGTGATTCAGCACCGATGACATCCACGCCTTGATGTTGCCGATATTTTCGGTGTATGACAGCGCCGCAAGCAGTACATCCTGTGTCAAATCTTCTGCATCTTGAAGATTCTGACATTTTTGCATGGCGAGAGAGAACAAATACTCTGTGTAATTTTCAATTTCGTTATAGTGCATTTATTCACCCTCTCATAATGAAAGCTTTCACTTATAAGTCGCAGATTTTAGATTTGATTCGATGAATTTTGAAAATTATGCTCTCCGCCGAAAAGGAATATGTTTTTGCTGAGTATAATTACGGATTCAGAATACGCCGCCGGTAAGAGGCTTGACAACGGATACGGGTATTACATCAAAATAAAACGCAAAAAAAAGCAAATATCCGCGGATATTTGCTTTGGATAAAGGGCCGGTATTCAGTTAGTCTGCGCCGCGAAATATTCTGCCGGGCGTATAAAGTCCTGCACGCTGAGCATTTCGTCCCCGCTCAAAGGGCCTTATCGGCTCTTTTCAAGCGCCGTTTACGTCTCGCCGCTCCCCGTATTTAATTTCCCCTACGCGCCTGCATTCTCAGGGATTTATTCTGCTTACTTTTACGCGTCGGCGTTTTTTTCTGCGCCTGCCGAAGCCCGCGCGGATAAGCCTGAAAAACATGCGCTCAGCCTCGGGTCCGCAGCGCGGCGGAACGGGGCTCAGAGTCGCGTTAGGCACATGACGGCGCTTAATTATTTTTAAGCACCTCTGCGCGAGGAGGGTGACATTGGTCGCGTCAGGCG
>CAKTAA010000229.1 GCA_934526185.1 uncultured Eubacteriales bacterium
GGCGCACCCACAAGCATGGGACGGGGTGAAACTCCCGTGGAGCTGTTGCCAGCAGCCGTCCGATGAAAAGCCCATTTCCTATTTACGGAAAGGGGGATTTTCTTTGAAGAAAGACAATTTGCTTCGATATAGTATGCAGCTTGCTTTTCTCAAACAACTTTTAGAAAAAAAGCTGATTTCTGATAGAGAATATTCCCTAATCAAAAGTCGTCTGATGAAAGACTACAAAATTGTTTCCGATCTACTGTCTTGAATTGCTGCTCTCTATGTGTTATAATAACACTATGATAGGAACACAAAAAGGAGGAGCGATATGAAAGACGTAGAGATTATAAAAGCGCGTAATGTGCTTTCGTCCAGAGCAAGGACAAACTTGACAAAACGCCTGCGTGTTGCTGCCTATTGTCGAGTGAGTACCGATAGTGAAGATCAGCTCAACAGTTACAAATCACAAGTTCAGCATTATACTGACTTGATTAAAAGCAAATCCGAATGGGACTTGGCTGGTATCTATGCAGATGAAGCAATTACTGGTACACAGGTAACGAAGCGGGAGGACTTTCAACGGTTGATTAACGACTGTATGAACGGTGATGTCGATATGATAATCACAAAGTCTATTTCTCGCTTTGCCCGAAATACGCTGGACACGTTGAAGTACGTTCGTATGCTCAAAGAAAAAGGTATTGCCGTTTTCTTTGAAGAAGAAAATATAAACACTTTAACGATGGACGGAGAGTTGCTACTTGTCATTTTGAGTTCTGTTGCACAGCAGGAAGTTGAGAATATTTCCGCTAATGTTAAAAAAGGCTTGAAAATGAAAATGCAGCGCGGCGAACTGGTCGGGTTTCAAGGGTGTTTGGGATATGACTATCACCCAGAGGATAAGAGCATTACAATCAATGAGGAAGAAGCTGAAATAGTACGGTATATCTTTCGACGCTATATCGAGGGAGCCGGAGGTTCTGTAATTGCACATGAGCTTGAAAATTTAGGATATAGGACAAAACGTGGCAGTACCCGATGGGCAGAAACAACAGTTATTGGTATAATCAAAAATGAAAAATATAAAGGCGACATTTTGATGGGGAAAACATTTACACTCGACCCTATCTCTAAACGCCGTTTGGATAATTTCGGTGAAGAAGATCAGTTTTATATCCGAGATCACCATGAAGCCATAATTTCAGAAGAAATGTTTGAAAAGGCACAGGAGATTTTGAAGCGTCGCGCAAAGCCGCGTCGTTTAGGCACAGACGGCAAGCGTGAAAAGTTTAGTCGGAAATATGCCTTTAGTTGTATGCTGGAATGTGGCTTTTGCGGAGGTACGCTTACAAGGCGAAGTTGGCATAGTGGCTCACAGTATAACAAGACTATTTGGCAATGTGTAACTGCCACCAAAAAGGGCAAAAAGTTTTGTCCTGATAGTAAAGGTATTGCCGAAGAAACGATTGAACAGGCATTTATAGAATCCTATCGGCTTCTATGCCAAAATAACAAAGATGTGTTAGACGAATTTATTGCCCGAACAGAAGAAACTCTTTCGGACAGTAATGCAAGCAAGCAGTTAGCCAAAGTAGAAAAGGATATTGCTGCATTGGACGCGAAGCGGGCAAAGTTGGTTGACATGAGGCTTGAAGAAATCATTGACAAAGAAACATACGAACAAAAGTATTTTGATTTGAGTAGCCAGATCGACCAGCTTCAAAAGCAACGCGAGGATTTGCAGCAATCCGCAGAAACAGAAAGTACCATGAAAAGACGCATTTCAGAGTTCCGAAAGACATTGGAGCAGAACGAAGTGCTGAACACTTTTGACCGCTATGTTTTCGAGAGCATAGTTGAAAAAGTGATTGTCGGGGGGTATGATGAAAATGGAAACAAAGACCCGTCTATGCTAACATTTATTTATAAGACCGGATTTGAGAATAGTGTGGACGGGGCAAACTTCAAGCCGCCGAGAAAGAATAGTAAGGCTGCAAAACAATGCGCTGATTTGTGTTCCGATACAACCGACGAGGTAAACGCTATATGTTCCTATCATAGCAACGACACATGTGGAGACGGTGGCCCTGCTTTCCAAACTTAAAACAGATAAACATATCGATGTGGAATTGGATAATAGATGAGCTTGATTTAACAACTGCGGAAAGTAAAGCCACTTATGAGGAAATCAAGGATTATGTTTTGAAGCAAAACGGATTGAAAGTCAGCAACGTGTATATTGCACAAGTAAAGCAGAAATATGGTTGGAGTAGTATCATTTAAATGCAGTCGTTAAATCCACCAAAAGATGATAATATATCATTAAGGAAGGTGGAGACATG
>CAKTAA010000230.1 GCA_934526185.1 uncultured Eubacteriales bacterium
GTCGTGTCAAGGCGGTCGTGGAGGGTTCTCCCAAGTATATCTACGCATGCTCCCGTTGCCTGCGCGCTGGCAAAGTTACCCGCGCTGTCTAAGTTGATGCATGTTGCCGGTCACTTTGTCGAGTGGCCGGCTTTTTTGTTCTAATTTTTACAGGGAGGGACACCAAATGGCATTGCCCAGCGACCCCATCATGCTGTTGAGCGTGGTCAATTTGAAACTGCGGGATTTTTACCCCAGCCTGGATGCGCTGTGTGACGACCTGGATGCGGATCAGACAGCGCTCTGCGCCAGCCTTGCCGCTGTGGGGTACGAATACGACGCAGCACGGAATCAGTTTGTGTAACAGGAGGATGCCACCATTTGTGATTTTATATTTGAGATTGTGATGAAGCACATCCCATTTGATGGCGGAAGGGCATAATAGTTATGAATATCAATTCGTCTTATAGGAAAGTTTGGTTTGCAAGATTGATTTCCATTTTGGGGACAGGATTAACGTCATTTGGGGTAAGTGTCTGGGTTTACACGGTCACAGGAAAAGCGACCCCAATGGTTTTGATTCTCCTTTTCTCTATATTACCAGCGATATTTTTAGCACCTTTCAGTGGTTATTTATGTGACAAATACAATCGTAAGGCTATCATTATTTGCGCCGACTCCATTGCCGCTTTGATAAGTGTGTTTATCTATATTTGCGTCAGTTATTATGAATTCAATTATTTTGTTCTTTGTGTTTTTACCTTTCTTGATTCTTGTGCAAATTTCTTTGATAATAATGCATATCAAGCATCAATTACAACTTTGGTTTCTCCTGATGAAGTAAAAACTGCTAACGGCATGAGTCAGATTATTGATTCATTGGATAGTATTGCTTCCCCGATTGTTGCCGGAATGCTCTATCCATTAATTGGACTAAATGGGATTATAATAATTGATTTAATAAGCTATCTTGTTTCTTTAGTAATTCTTGTTACGATAGATTCAAGCAAGTTTTCAATGGACAACGAAAATCAGAAGAAACGAAATACAAAAAGAGAAATTTTGCTTGGATTCAAATTTATTTTTTCTCAAGGAAGTTTACGTGTACTTTTGATTTACTTTACTATTTTAAACTTTACGTTTAATCTCGCAACCTCATTAATAGAGCCTTTCGGCTTGACACTTGGGAATACATTTGACCTAGGCATTATTAAGGCTTGTGGTGGATTCGGGATTTTATGCGGAAGTTTGGTTGTTACATTTTCAAAGAAAATACATTTTACTTATAAAACGATCGTTATTGGTGGCTTGGTTGCTGGCATAGCTTTGCAACTTATGGGGTTCACACATATTACTTGCATTGTTGCAATCGGAAGATTTTCCTTTTCATTTGTTACGCCAATTTTGAATACGGTTGCCGGCACATTGTGGATGCAGGAAACACCACGGATTCTTCAGGGGCGTGTGTTTGCATCGCGTTCCATGATTGCAAGGTGTTTTGTTCCTTTGTCATACGTTGTCGTAGGCCCGCTTGTTGACATTGTTTTACCGAAGCTGTTGCAATCAAATCTTGGACTTATTATTAATGTAGTCGGCACTCAAGCACTTGAATACCGTCTCGTTTTTTGTGGAGCGGGGGTTTTGTGCGTTTTAATAACTTGCTGTGTTGCAGCAAATACAAATTTCAGAAAACTTTAACTTTTCCGCATCAAATTGTTTTATCAATGTTGTAAGAATTGTTATTAATATGCTTCAATTTTTTGTATGTTCTTTTCGCTATGCTATAGTCTTGGGGGATTCAAAATCTTTTGTCTGTTTGCGATGTTTGCACTTGTAAACATCAAATATAAAAGAAAGCCGGCCGAGAACGAAATCAACGTATACTCGGCCTGTTTGTGGTTCATAACTCTATTTCATTGCGTTTGGGTATTTGCCTCGGCGGATCTTCAGCCATTGCTTGACGATTGCGTTTTTCTTCCTGAACAGACTGCGGCGGTTCGGCTCTTTCATTGAGAACTTTTTCAACATCACGCCTGCCATGAAGCATTGTAGCAGGAGTAAACTGTTCTCCATACGCCTTTTGCAGTTGCTGAACAGCGTTCTATTCTTTCTCGTTGCGAATAGCCAGCCTTGCTTCATATAACTCTCCTGCGTCCAAATCTTTTGCCTGTTCCTGTAAGTCGGCAAAAGCGTTTTTTGCATCATCCAGCGCATAAGAATACTTTGCCTCGCTGACTTCGAGCTTTTCAAGCATCGTCTCTGCGGCAGTACACCTTTTCTTGACTTCGGCGGTATCCCTACTTTCTTCACAGTCAAGATA
>CAKTAA010000231.1 GCA_934526185.1 uncultured Eubacteriales bacterium
GATAATTTTGTTCGTGGCGCAGAAGAAAGCGGGCATTCCGTTGAGGTTATTTCTCTTATAAAAAACGAAGTAAAAGGGTGTTTAGGCTGTAATGCCTGTCGCAATGGAAAGCCATGTGTTCAAAAAGACTCCTTTAATGATATAGTGCCTAAAATCAAAGCGGCGGACTGCATTGTATTTGCGTCCCCTTTGTATTTTTGGACGATTTCATCAAAGATTAAAGCATTTATAGAACGGTTTTACTGTATAGCAGAAAAAGACGACAATCCTCCTTTTGGCAGATATGAGAAATACCCAATTAAGGATTGTGCATTGCTTATGACCGCAGCAGACGATTTCTTTTGGACTTTTGAGCAGGCGGTTTCTTACTATAAATTTGCGTTAATTAACTATATTGGTTTTCACGATAAAGGAATGCTTCTGGTCGGCGGTTGCGGAGATACAAATGGAAAACCGCAGATTGATAAAACATCGCATTTGAAAGAAGCATATGAATTTGGCAGGAACCTTTATAAAGAATAACAAGATGTTGATTGCTGGTAGAATATAAAGACTATTGTTTTTACATAGCCGAGAGGTTTTCATTTTGAAAGCCACTCGGCTTTTTTATTTCAGAATGGAGGTGAGAAAATGCCATATATCCCGCCGGAAGTCGTGGAAAAAGCCCGTAAAATGGATTTGTTGACCTACCTTAAAAACTATGAGCCGCAGGAGCTTGTTCATTTCGGCGGCAACACCTATTGTACCCGTGAGCACGACAGCTTGAAAATCTCTAACGGAAAATGGTGCTGGTTTTCCCGTGGAATCGGCGGCTATTCCGCGCTTGATTATCTTATCAAAGTAAAAGAAATGCCGTTTACGGAGGCTGTCGAGACAATTATGGGGAACGTGGCGGTTTTGCCACCTGTTTTTACGTCAAAGCCAAAAGAAGCTTAAAGTGCTTTTACTTCCAAAAGCCAATCGCTGCGCCACCCATGCTGTGGAATATCTGCACCGTCGGGGAATCGACTATGAACTGATTGATTTTTGTATCAGCACTGGACGACTCTATGAAAGTTATCCTTATCACAACGTCGTATTTGTCGGTATGGATAAGGACGGCAAAGCCCGTTATGCAAACCTGCGTGGGATAGGCACGGATTTCATCGGGGACGCAACCGGCAGCGACAAGCATTATTCTTTTGGAATTCCTGCCGCCGATAAAAGCGGTACGCTGAACTTGTTTGAATCGGCGGTCGATCTGCTTTCCTATGGCACGCTTTTGAAGCTGTATGGCAAAGATTGGCGGAGCGAAAACCTGTTATCCCTTGCAGGTGTGTATAAGCCGAAAACAAAGATTGAGGAAAGTAGTCTGCCTGTCGCCCTTGTTCAGTATCTTGCAGACTATCCCCATATCCGCAAGGTAGTGTTAAGGCTCGATAATGATCCTGCGGGACGGATCGCCGCTGCGACGATCAAAACCCTGCTGACAAAAAGGTATGCAGTCACGGCGGATATTCAGCCGCCCCCAAAAGGCAAGGATTACAATGACTGTTTATGTATGCGGCTCGGACTTCCTATTACTAAGAGACAAGAAAGGAGCAATGAGCGATGAAAACCTATGAGGTTACAATTACAGAAACTCTGCAAAAGACGGTTATAGTTGAGGCGGTTTCACGAGAACAAGCACAGGAAATTATCGAACAGAAATGGAAAGACTGTGATTATGTTCTTGATGCTGATGATTTTGTCGATGTAGATTTTACTGCCGTAAAAGTAAAAGAGCGCAACCATAATTTTGAACGATGAAAGGAACTATCTGCAATGAGTGAGGAGAATAAAATTAAGGTAGTTATGCTGGAACCAGGGAAACTTTCTTATACCGCTGAAATTGACGCTTCTCTTGAAGGTATGCAAAGAGTTGTTAAAGGGCTAATTGAACCCTTTTATCCCTTTGAGGAACAGGTTTGTATCGTCTGCAACGAGGAAAGCAAGATCAACGGTATGTGCCCAAACCGCAGCGTAAAAAACGATGAGGGCATTATGGTCGATTTCATTTTCGGCCCTGCCTTTATCTGTGATTGCCGTGGTGAAAGTCTGGCTAGTCTTTCCGATGAACAGATCAATCGCTATTCTAAAATGTTTCGCTATCCCGAACACTTGGCGAGATTGAATGGTGAACTCATTGGGATTCCATTCGAGCCACAAAGAGATGAAGAACGCTGATATATTTTCAGCAGGGACGAACTCTATGCGATATACCAGCAAGCATCGCCTTTGTGATACCACAAAGGCACTTGTTAGGGGCGAGCCCCTAAAC
>CAKTAA010000232.1 GCA_934526185.1 uncultured Eubacteriales bacterium
TACATTTTATCAACGGTCTGTTGAATTTCTTACTTGACTTACACTGGAAGCACAATTATAATTTGTTAAATTATATGATTTGTATTTTGGAGGTAGTTATTTATGTTTGCTGCTGTAGGTGGTTTTAAGTCCGTCGTAAAAATAAATAAAACAGTTATTTGAAAAAGAGGCAAAAATGAAAAAGAAAGTTTTTATTGGCTCATCTTCAGAAAGTGCTAATATAGCTGAAAAAATAAAGGTTCATCTTCAACAAGAATATGATTGTATTATATGGAACGATAATTTTTTCCAACCGAATAATAGTACCTATGATGACTTACAAAAGAAGTCAATTTACTTCGATTTTGCAGTATTTGTTGGTGGTAAAGATGACTTTGTGATGAGGTATAGCAATAGGAAAACAAAAAAAGCCGTAAGAGATAATATATATTTTGAACTAGGATTATATACCGGAATCCTATCGAAGGACCGAACTTTCTTTTTTGTTGACAGCGAAGTAAAAATAGCTACCGATTTACTTGGTATTACAATTCTTAGGTATGCCCAACCAGATGACATTATTTCTGGATGTAAAAGAATTTGTGAAAAGATGAAAGAAGAGGAGACAATAAATCGTATTATGCTGCTCCCTTCTACGAGTTTAGCTATCAGTTACTATAAGAATTTTCTAAAGCCTTTAGGTGATGTGGTTTCAGAATGTAAGGATATTTATTTTGACGGAAGAAAATATAAAATAGATTCATGGTGTATGACAGTTATCCTTCCACTGTCTTGCAATGAGGATTGGACAAGATGGACCAGTAAATTCTATAAAAATCTGAAAGTTATAAACTATGAAATCAGAGGAAGATTGCGTGATTTTTCTGTAAAAATTTGTGTAGATCGACTTCGTACCGAACAGATTCTATCGTTAGTAGATGTTCCTCAGAGCATAAGTACATCATTTGAGGCTGTCGAGTTGTTCACAGGCAAAGACTATATTGGGAATACAAAAGAATTAAACTACATGAAAGAAAAAGAGGTACAGAATTTTATGCTTGCCCTATATAACCTGATAGAGGATAACCCACTCCTTAATAGTAAAATAAAAATTACCCGTGAAAATGGTTGTTGATGAAAAGAAAGTGTAAGGAACCTGTTGATAAAAAAAGAAATCCGAGCTAAAAGTGGATGCTTTTAGCCTGTATTTCCATGGTCGGGGGTGCGGACAGAAAGTTGGAGAAGTCATACGGCGCATCCAAGACGCTGTCTATATTCTATGGGGCTGAGTCCGTCTAATGACAGCTTGATGCGTTTGCAGTTATACCAATTGATATAGGCATCAATAGAAGCGAGAATTTCCCGCTGTGTGTAAGTACCGCCTGGCAGATATCCCTTTCCAAATTTGTCCGATTGAAGCGCCATTCCACCGGCATCCACGGTAGACATTGTTCCGGCAGAGACAGGCTCAGCCGATATATCCTCACCCCCCATATACCGGGCGCAGGCGCTGCGATAGATAGCGTCAACCTGCAAATGATAGTCCGGGGCCGTCTTGTCGAGCCTACTGATCTCCTCCTGCGCTTCCCTGTACATCTGCGTGGCTTTGTTCCATGCGGTGGATACCGTGTCCACAATGGGCTGTACGGCTGTCCGTATCGCTCTTGCCACGCTCTTAGCCCCGGAGATCACCGTGTTTACGACCGTCTCGCCAAAGATCGCGGTTGCCAGAGTTTTCACCACGGTTCCGATGCCGGTGACTACCTTCTAAACCTTGCTGCCGATGGAGGACAGCACGCTCCCCAGGCTTTTGGCGCTCAGCCCATCCCCGTCCACAAAGCTGACCGGGCTGTTGTAAGTGAACAGATAGGCATTGAAGGATTGGGGAATCAGCAGATTGGCGGGATAGATGTCCTTCTGCCCAAACCGCCCCACAGCCGGCTCATACTGCCGTGCGCGCAGGTTGAGCATGCCGGTGGCGGCATCGTATGCTTCTGCGTTGTAGGTGAAACCGCTGACCTTCACGCCGCCCATCTGCTCGCCATAGGCGGTGTAGGCGAAGGTCTGCACCTGCACACCGACATCCGGCAAATTAGAGGAAACCGCTTTACCTGCAACAGGTACGTTCACAGTCTGCGCCACGGACCTGCGGCCGTCATAGACGTAGCTGGTCTTGCTGTCCGCTGCGTATGCCGCAATCCGCTCCAGGCCATAGGCATAGGCCGTCGTGGCGGAAGTCCCGTTGGCGTATGTGGTCGTTTCGGAAATCACCTGATAGTATTCCTGCGT
>CAKTAA010000233.1 GCA_934526185.1 uncultured Eubacteriales bacterium
GATCTATGCCAGTATTTTGAATGGGACGATTATTCGATATCAAAAAAATGATAGGGGAGAATTACATATGGATAGATCCTATCAATTGGAAATCAAGTGCGCGGGAGCTAAAATTGATGATGTCTATCCAAGAGAGCAATATGAAATTTTACTTCAAGCCCAAAACGAGTAAATACAGAGTGGGCCGAAATAGAAAAGCACTTTTTCCTTGAAATGGGTGACGTTTTCCCTCTTCAAGCTCTTACAAGACATGTGACTTTATTTGCGCAGACGGCTGGAGGAAAAGAGTATGAAACCGTAACGGTGGATCATTTGGGAATGGTTGAAGACATACGCCGCCGATATTACGGGATTCGATGCGGAAGATTTCTCCACTATACATTTTATCACGCAAATCCTCAAAGGAAATGAAAACGCCTATGCCAATTATGCTTTTACAAGGGGAGCACCATGAAAAAGGAGTGTTGAGTAGTTGCATATATTTATTCCTGAGTTGGCTCGAGTTGGTTTGATTGTTAGCATGTTTATTCCCGCATGGTTTATCACAATTGTTTCCTATTGCCTCCAACTGGCGGGGGGACTTGCCGCCAGGCAGCGGCGTACAAGAGTGACTGTTCTGTTCAACCTCTTTCTGCCTCTCTTGTTTGTGGGGATATTGGTACTGTATGCTGATCTTCTGTGGACGAAGCTCTCCCCATTTGATATGTTTCCTAACGCTAGAGATAGTGACTTTTGGAATGCCTTTTGGTGGCTGACTCTGGCGTGGTGGTCCGCTTTGGTCGGCGCCTCAATTTTATGGAAAGCGGATATGCAGCGGACGTGGCTGAGGCGGGGGATCGTCGCGCTGACCATCGCTTACCCTGTTTTGCAGGTTGCTTATGCGGTGCCGATATTTATTCGACAAAGTGGCTTGGAACCTTCGCCGGCAAAGCCGATATGGAATATTGTGCAGGCAGCCTTCGCCATCGTGTTTTGGGTCACAATGCTTTCTCTTCTGCTATACCATCGCTGTCAGGCGGGAAAAGAGATAAAGATGGCAGAGTCCGCACCGGTCGAGGATAAGGATGACAGCGTTCAGCCGTGATTTATCTACTAGATCCCCATAAGGCTAGAGGTATCCGGAGACGGGAATTGTTCGTTCATGTCTCCGGATACCCTTTTCACTCCTTGGTATTCTTAAAAGTGGTCCAGGGGGGATAACAGGGGAAGAAATGAAGTCTGCACTTCTGGCGGCTCACAAACACCCTAATAAGGACGGAAAAAATAAAACAGAACTTGCAAACCCGCCGCATGAGAGTCAAGATACGACCGGCGGGAATTTCCCGGCATAAAGAACGCTGCGGCAGGCTAGGGTGGGGGAACACATTGACTCTGCAAAAGGTGCTGTATGACAGCAGAAGAGCGCACTGGTCCTAGGGCGGCGGATCAGGACGTTTTTTTGATATGGATAGGTATTCTCAAACTGTGTAAATGACAAAGGTCCTGGAAGCAAGATTGTTTCCAGGACCTTCTTTGAGAAAGAACGCCTAAAAGTAGTATGATTTTGCATAAAACGATCAAAAGTAGTGTGCTTGCTCTGTTTGACAAAGTTGAATTTATCAAATCGAAATCCACCAACATACCCCAAATTTATCAATAACTGTCGCACAACATTTACTCCACGGGAGTTCATGAATAGGTTCAATAATCACTCCACCATCGCTTAAAATATGAAATGCATTATAAACTGCTTCCTCACTCCCCATTTCAAACACGTTAAATGTCATGGTTTCCCATTTGTACTTGTGTACTATGTCTATATCACAAGGATTTGAGGCTTCGGCTAACGCCAAAAAACCTTCGCCATCCACAGATAATTCGCAGTGGTCATAAGACATGTTATTCTCATTTTTAAACTCGCGTGTAATCTCTGCACCAAAAGCTTTGCAATATACTTCTGCTGCTTCAAAACTATTTTTTACATAAACTTGAGTATAATTTTTCATTGTTCCTCCACACAAATTTAAATTTTACAACGTCCACAAATTCAGGTGTCTCGAATTAATTGTATAACCAAACTGCGAATCTATCAACTGAATGCAAAAATTACCCCCGACACCCATTGAGATGAGAAATACAAAGAACCCTCTTTTGTCTCGGTGGACAAAAGAGGGTTCTTTCGTGGCTCCCCCTGTTGGACTCGAACCAACGACCCTGCGGTTAACAGCCGCATGCTCTACCGACTGAGCTAAGGAGGA
>CAKTAA010000234.1 GCA_934526185.1 uncultured Eubacteriales bacterium
GATATGAAATGGGTGAAGGAATATAATCCGGCTGCTGTGCTCTATGTATGGCAGGGCGGGCAGGAGGGCGGAGCCGGCGCAGCGGATGTACTGACTGGGGCGGTTTCTCCATGCGGAAAGCTGAGCGATACCATTGCATATGATATTGCGGACTATCCTTCAACGGCCGGATTCGGCGATCCGGAAAAAGCGGTATACAGCGAAGATATATATGTCGGCTATCGTTATTTTGAGACATTCGCAAAAGATCGTGTTCTCTATCCCTTTGGATTCGGTTTGTCATATACACAGTTTTCCATTGACACTTCAGAATTCAGTGTAAAGGACGATGGCTTTACGGAAAAAGTTACAGTTAAAAATGTCGGTCATATGCCGGGCAAAGAGGTAGTACAGCTCTATATTGAAGCGCCTCAGGGAAAACTCGGAAAAGCGGCAAGAAGTCTTTGCGCTTTTGCCAAGACTAAGACGCTCTCTCCCGGTGAAAGTGAAACAATAGATATAACGGTGCCGTTTGGGCGTCTTGCATCCTATGATGATAGCGGGATAACCGGTTATCGTTCCGCTTCTGTGCTGGAGGCGGGAACCTATATCATCCATACCGGTTCCAATGTGCGCCGTACAGAAAGAAGCGGCAGCTTTTCACTGACGGAAACCCGTATCGTCGAACAGCTTACAGAAGCCTGCGCACCGGTGACGGCGTTTGACCGTCTGCATCCGGTTCCTTCTTTAGGTGGCTATACCGCTTCTTATGAACCGGTTCCGCTCCGCACGTACAGCATGAAAGGGCGCAGTGCTGCGGATGCTCCTTCAGCGCTGGCTTATACTGGTGATCGGGGATTCAAGCTTGGCGACGTACTGGATGGGAAAACAACGCTTGATGAATTTCTCTCGCAGATCCCCGATGCGGATCTTATCTGTCTGACCCGCGGTGAAGGAATGAATTCCCCAAAGGTCACGCCGGGCACCGGCGCGGCATTCGGCAGCGTTACAGATTCTCTGCTGCATTTTGGTATTCCAACCGCCTGCTGTTCGGACGGTCCTTCCGGTATCCGGATGGACTGCGGCGCTATTGCCTTCAGTCTGCCCAACGGCACGCTTTTGGCCTGTACGTTCAACGAAGCTTTGAATGAGGAGCTTTTCGCTATGCAGGGGCTCGAACTGCGGAAGAACCGGATTGACACGCTGCTTGGACCGGGACTCAATATTCATCGAAATCCCCTCAATGGACGTAATTTTGAATATTTTTCCGAGGATCCATTGCTGACGGGAAAAATGGCCGCTGCTCAGCTTCGTGGTATGCAGCGATACGGTACAACGGGAACCATTAAGCATTTTGCCTGCAACAATCAGGAATTCTGCCGTACTGAGATTGATTCAATTGTTTCCGAACGCGCACTGCGGGAAATTTATCTGAAGGCATTTGAAATTGCAGTGAAGGAGGGCGGCGCATATTTTGTCATGTCTACCTATGGTGCGCTGAACGGACTGTGGACGGCCGGAAACTATGACCTGCTCACTACAATTCTGCGCAGGGAATGGGGATTTGACGGCGCCGTCATGACCGACTGGTGGGCAAAAATCAACGATGAGGGAGAAGAGGCTGCACGCACCAATACGGCGGCGATGGTGCGTGCGCAGAACGATTTGTATATGGTTGTGGCGGATTCCGCCGCAAACAGTGCAAAGGATAATCTTCCGCAGTCACTTTCCGAGGGAACGGTTACGCGTGCGCAGTTAGTACGAGCGGCAAAAAATATCTGTAAGACGATTCTGCGTTCGCCGGTTATGGCACGCAGTTTAGGACGTATTAGTGAGGAAGAGCGCACGGCCATGGAGCACCCTGCGCCGGAAGACCACATCGATTTTGATATTATGTATCAGAGCATTGACGGAGAAAATCCGCTTGATCTTTCAGAGCTTGATACGTCAAAAGGGTCTTCCGCCATGTTTGGTATTACCTATCGGACAAACGGGACATATCGTCTCTCCATGCGGGTAAAAGCAGAGGGAAGCGAGGTTGCGCAGATTCCGGTGTCCGTCTTTATTGACGGTGGTCTGCGTACTATGATGACCGTCAATGGAACGGCAGGAAAAATCATTACAATGGAACAGGATATCGGCGCTTTGTTCGGCGGCTCCAACTATTTAAAGCTTTATTTTGGACAGAGCGGTATGCAAATCGCGGAGATGAAATTCATTTGCACACATGCTGATTAAATTAGAT
>CAKTAA010000235.1 GCA_934526185.1 uncultured Eubacteriales bacterium
TTGATAGATTTTTTATGAGTTCTGTGGTAAAATTAGACATAAGAGAGTTATTCCTTGTGTTTGTTGTTTTTTTGGTTCTTCATAAATATTGGTGTATAGGTGAAGAACGAGGAATGGAAAGAAAGCGAATATAAGCGAAGAAGAAATCAAGATTTCGGAAGCCATAAGCATTACGTTTAGCGACTTTAATCTTATTATTGAAACCCTCAAGTTTACCGGTATTAATTGGAATGGAAGCATGAGCCACAAGTCCATCGATTCGTTTGCGCTTTTGTCTTGCAAACTTAACTAATGCAGGAATTCCACTACTTTCAGCAGCGTCAAACCAATGAGCCCACTTTTCTCGAGCCACATGAGCGTCGCGCAGATTAAATAAAGTCGATAATTCCTCTTTCATAGCATAACAAATAGCAAGGTCTGAATGGGTTTGAAGAATCTCATTCAGCCTTTGTTCTTTTTCATGCGACAAAGAACTGGCATTTTGTAAGATGAGCCCGCGTGCATTCTTGATTTCTCGATATTGCTTATTCTCCTGAAGAATGGTTTCTTTAGGCTGCCCTTGACTTGCCAGATCTTTAGCAGTTTGCTTGTGAATTCTGGCAGCTTCAAGGCGCACTTGACCCAAAACATCTCGGCCAAACTGTGCTTGAACATGATAGCGATCATAGACGATTTCAACGTTAGGAAAGTAGGATTTAACGAGTGTGTTATAGGAGGCATTCATATCCATCGCCACTGCCTTGACAGCCGACAGATAATCCGAGTCTTTGTAAGTCTCGAAAAAGTGAATAAAATCCTTGATTGCACGGCCTTTTCCAACCCATAAAACATCGCCTTTTACCAAGTCCATAACAACTGTTGCATAGCGATGTCCTTTTCGAATGGCAAATTCGTCAACTGCCAAATAGTACGGGCGGTATGCGGAATCCTTCATCTCCTGATCCCGATAGCTAACAACACGATCCAATTTGATCTTTTCTAACTTACGAACAGTATTCCAATTGATACCGCAAATAGAGGCAATGGCCATCGTTGGTATCTTGAATTGCATGAGTCCAAAAATCCAATGAATACATCTTGGCGTCAAATTATATCCTTCAACTTTGAAAGGATTCTTTTCACAGAACGAATGGCTGCATTCTCTACAACGGTACCGATGTTGATGAATGTGATAAATAGTCCTACATCCGGGCATATATGGGATATCCGTTAATTTGACATTTCGAATACCGTGACCAACTACGTTTCCTCCGCAGTATGGGCATTTTTGCTCAGATGCTTTTTGCTTACTATAAAAGTGGTAGACCTGATGCCCATTTTCATCTGTTTCGGTCTTTTCACTAAAAAATTGTTGATTTTCTATTCTGTATGTGATATTCTCTTTGTGAGCCATTTGATCCTCTAGTAGTTGGTTTATTGTGGTTAATTAATTATACTACTTTTGGAGCCTCTGGCTCTTTTTTTATTCACTGTTTGTTTTTCCAAAACACCAAAAATTATGATGAACCTTTTTTATTTACTTTATGTGATTTTTATAGTATAATAACTACACTGAAAAATTTATCGGAGGTTGTAAGATGACGAAGACGATTACCGTTAAAGGCGTAGGGAATGTTTCGGTTAAACCCGATTTGATTGTTGTTTCTATGAAATTAGCAACAGAAGACAGAGAGTACGATAAAACAATGGAACTTGCCGCACAGCGGATAAGCCTTATAAATGATTCGCTTGAAACAATCGGATTTGAAAAGAATTCCGTGAAAACTACCGATTTTAACGTTCGCACGAATTATGAAAGCGTAAAGGATAAGAGCGGCAATTACAAAAGCGTATTCAAAGGATACGTTTGCAATCATAAATTGAAGGTGGAATTCGATTTCGATACAAAGACGCTTGCAAGAGTTTTGTCTGCGATTTCCGAATCTCTTGCAAAGCCCGAATTTTCTATTTCGTTTACGGTGAAAGATCCGTCGGCGGTGAGCGGCGAACTTCTGAAGTCGGCAGTGAAAAACGCAAAAGAGAAAGCCGAAATACTTTGCGCGGCTTCGGGCGTAAAACTCGGCGAACTTGTATCGATTGATTACAATTGGGGCGAAATAAACCTGTATTCCGATACGAATTACGAAGTCGGAGACCGATTTATGGCAAAAGCGGCTTGTTTATCGAATATCGATATTCAGCCCGACGATATAAAAACAAGCGATACAGCAACACT
>CAKTAA010000236.1 GCA_934526185.1 uncultured Eubacteriales bacterium
TAATGACCCCGAGCAGAATACCGAACAGATCCCCCACCAGATCGGCTATGCAATACCAGTAGTAATCGTTATTCCGCATCAGCAGGAGCGCGACAATCATGACGGCATATACCGCCCGCTGGATAATCACCACCAGAGCATACACATTGAGCCGGTTGGTGATCTGAAAAGCATTCGACGTATATGTGAATATGTTTTTCGTAATGATGCTGAGTGCAACCAACACGGTGACGTACTTTGCCACTCCATCGAGCACCAGAAAAGCAACCAGAATGACACCGGCGGCAATCACCGTGAGAATCGTCAGGAGCATCTGTAACTGTGATCGGATTCTCAGTTTGTCCAATTCGTCATCGTCGTATTGCGAATATCGCAGCACTAAGCCGTCCAGGACCCCGAATTGCAAGAGCGATACATAACTGATATACAGTAAGTATGTTTGCCAATAGGAATACTGGTACTCGTCAATGAATTTCGGAACGATAAATCCCAAGACGAAACTTGTTATCAGCGAAACGACCTGCGCCAGCAAAGACAGCCCGAGATTACGGCCGATTTTTCGCGTTGATATTTTTTCCATATGCTTATAAAGGTTCTCCTCACAGTTTGTGCTCTCGTTTTTGCTTTTCGCTCTGGCAGCTCCGTTCTGCCCTGACATGCGTGCCTATCTCTCTCCACATGCCTGTGGAGTATACGGCATCATCCTGAACGAACGGATATGCCCCACCAAATGTACACCCGGCAGTGATGGTACAGCGTTTCGGCACCCGTAATCGCGCCGCAACTGCACTTGTACTTCTCTACGTGAATTTTCGTTTGACGGAATTACCGTTAAGATGGGAGTGAGGAAGAATCAATCGAATTGTTTGTGTCTGCACTCTCCAAACCGTTTTCGCTTTTGATGCCGCGATTACTTATGGCGGAACAACCAATCAAAAACCAATAAAACTCCATGATTTTTGAAGATTCAAAGGAATCGATCAATATCGAGTTGAGGAGCACTGCAACGGTAGCAAATACGCATACCGATGCCATTCTATCCGTTGCCTTTCTTTCAAATTTCAACACAGAAAACAGCAAATACAGCCACAGGAAAGTCCCGATGATTCCCGTTTCTCCCAAAAGCCGAATGTAGTTTCCATCCACAACGTTTGAAACGCCAAAGCCATAACCAAACAACGGATATTTAAGGAACTGCTTAAAGATTGCCCCCCATTTATAAAATCGCAGAGCGGCAGAGAGATCACCTCCGGTACTGATATAGAGATCAATATCTGAATCGTGACTGAAATAATTTAGATACACCTCAAAACTGGCGTTATCCCAGTTCGTTTTCAGCGTCTTCCACAATCCTTCCAACGTAATGCCTCCCAAACGTGAATCGGAAATCAACGATCTTTGGGAAACGAATAACAAGCCGACTACACCCACCAGTACACAGGAGACGCCGGCAACCGCCGCTTTACGCATAGGCAGGCGTGCAATCCATTTAAGAATAAGGAAAAGATCTATCAAGAGTGTGACCAGCAGTGACGTTCTCGACGAGGACCAGTAAGTAAAGGCCACCGTAGCCAAAAACATGAGCGCAGGGAAAACCTTACGTTTCCGGTTTGCAAACGCGAAAAAGTAGAAGATATTGCTGAAACACAAAAACAACGCGTATTCGTAATACCCATTGAATGTGCCCACCGCCGCGCGGGAAAAGGTTGCTCTCACCTCCCCTTTGATGACATAACCGCATAGGCCCTGCATCTGCAAAAACGCCAGCAAAAACAAAGCGCAGTTCAGCACAGACAATTCGCGGAACAACACAGCATCCCGTTCCTCCGCAGTGCGATCCGAGAAGGCAAAATAACCGACATAAATCAAAACAAAGTATTCAATTTTCCGGGCAAGAACGAGACCTGCCCATAACAGATTATTATTATCCAAGAACAATACGCTAAACAGGACCGAGCAAAGATTCGCAAGGCAAACAAATGACAACAATTTCGCAAAACGATTCACCGCGTGGTTGGCAGTAATTCTACGGGTGAACAGTATATAAATGAATGCCAATGCTATGATAAAGTCGTCAGCCCGGATACCTGTCGATATGCTACCGATACTGATCAAGTTCACTTTCGGCACAAATAATACGATAATTGCCAAAAACAACAGTACGTTTTTCTTTTTTTGGAACAGCAGGAAGTAGAGTGTGTATAGTC
>CAKTAA010000237.1 GCA_934526185.1 uncultured Eubacteriales bacterium
CCTGTACGCCGACGGTGTTGTAATGCAGGCCGATGCAGTTTAAATATGCCTCAAGAATCTGCTCTTTGGAGTAATGGCGTTCCATATTCATCGCCTGCATGATCTCTTTGATTTTGACCTCAACACTGCGGTTATAAATATCGCCGTTTATATTTTTAATCAGCTGCTGGGTGATCGTCGAGCCGCCGAAGCGCGTGGACTCCGAGCCAATATGCAGCATGCTCATAAGCTCGTTCAATACGGCGCCGAAGGTACGCTTAAAATCAACGCCCTCATGCTCCCAAAAACGCTCGTCCTCAAAATAGACGAAAGCGTTTTGCAGGTTTTTCGGGATCTGGTCAAGATTCACCCATTCCCTGTTTTCCCCGCGGCTCAATGTTTGGACGAGCTCGTCCTCACCGCTTGCATTTATTCCATAGACCTGGCCTGAATTGGTCATTGCGACTTCTGTGAGCTTGATTTCCGGCTCTGAATCCACATACTGCATCACATAAATAGTCAGTGCCGTCCCGACAATACAGCCGGTGATGACCATAACCAGAAATGAGGTAAGCAGAACCTTCCCGATTGCGGCAAATATCGTTTTTGCTATGCGCTGCCCTTTGGTAAGCGGCTTTTTGCGGCGCTTGCTTGGTTTTCCCTCGCGGACGACGCGCGCAACGGGACGCGTGCTGTTTTTGCGCTCCATCACAAATGGATCCTCCTTTTTCCTGTTCATCTGAATTCGATACGTTCTATTTCAATTAAAAACCGGATATGCAGGTCAGCTTCTTTATTGTTTATTATAGCACACTCGTTCCCGTTTGTTAAGCAGAATTTGCAGGAGAAGACGGTACGTATATGAATAAAGCGTGAAAAACATGTGCAAAATAAGGATAAATATGAAATTGGAGGGTTTCTTGTGTCTCTGCGCAGCTATCGCATCCTTTTAGTGGGGATATTGGCCGCCGTATGCCTTGCAGCAGGTATCGCCATTTTTGTGTCCGCGCCGAAAAGCCCTGAGGCCGATACGGTACAAGCCGGCAGTTTTGCCTATTTTCTAAAAGAAGTTGACGGAAGAATCGGCGCTTTTCATACTGGAGAAAGCACGCCTTTTTATACGCTGACTGTTCCGCCGGAGATTTTGCCAGAAACCGACCGTGCGGAGTTGAAAGAGGGTATTTATATAGAGGACGAGGCACGGCTTCGCCAGATTATCGAGGATTTTGAAGGATAAGCTTCGCTTATTAAAAAATCTGCATATTTCTGTTTGACTTCAATGCAAAGCAGACAGCCTCGATCTGTACAGAATACAGATCGAGGCTGTCTGCGTCTTAAAATGCAGTTTATACATGAAATAAGCTTGTATCGCTCAAACAACAAGCTTTTTGGAAGAAGAAAAATGTTTTACAGCGAATTTATCAAAATTTTCTTGTAAACTATTTACGTTTTATTCTGTTTGTGCTATACTGCTTTTAGAAATACAATAGGTTAGATTATTTTCACTTTGTTTTTCTGTTTACGTATGATTTTGAAAGGGGATGAAAGAATCCGGAATACAAGGCAGCACAAACGGCGGACTATAACTTTATTCTCGCCGCAGCAGAAAGGAGTGTTCCCATGCAGCTGAAATACGAGCTTTACAAAATCAGCTCAAAAAAACTCTTTTTTATTCTTTTGGCCATTGTTCTGGTGCTGAACACTGTCCTGTTCTTCTCCGACCAGCAGGATCAAAGCTATATATATGAGACGATAGCTCCTCAATATGAGGAAATTGCAGCGCAGTATCAGAACATGTCTCCGGAAAAGGCGCTTGAAGAGCTTGAAAAGATCAATGAGCGGCTTCAGGTTTACATGCAGATCGACTCGCTGGATATCTACGACGACGCGGACATGCGCGCGGAACAGCAGCAATATCTGAAGACAGAGTTCGCGGATTACTATGCGGACTATTACGCAAAGCCTGAGGAACGCGAGCAACTGACAAACGCTGTCATGGTCTATCAGCAGCTTTTATCGGAGGCACAGTATATCGCCTCGTATCCCTCTTACATAAAAGGAATCGCCAAGCAGGCCGAGGATATGCAGAAGGTCAGCATTTTTCGCAAGGAAGGGACGTTTTCCTATAACAATATCTTAAAAACGCCCGAGGATTTCGAGGGACTCGAAACTCTTTCTTTGAAATTCGGCCGCTCCGACGGGC
>CAKTAA010000238.1 GCA_934526185.1 uncultured Eubacteriales bacterium
ATGCCCATGCTCGGTTACGGTGTGTATCAAGTAACCAAAGATGAGTGTGAGCGTTGCGTACTGGACGCTTTGAAAGGCGGATATCGTTCTATCGACTCAGCACAGAGTTATTTTAACGAGGAAGAAGTCGGAAGCGCCATCGCAAAATCCGGTATTCCCCGTGAAGAACTCTTTATTACTACAAAGGTGTGGATCGAGCATTACGGCTACGAAGAAGCCAAGGCATCTGTTTTGGAATCTATGAAAAAATTGCAGGTTGACTATCTTGATCTTTGCTTACTCCATCAGCCTTTCAATGATATTTATGGTGCTTATAGGGCGTTGGAAGATTTGTATGACGAAGGAAAGATTCGTGCTATTGGTATCTCTAACTTCTATCCCGACAGAATGATTGATATTGCTTCCTTTGCCCGTATTAAACCGATGGTTAATCAGATTGAGGTACATCCTCACAATCAGCAGATTGACAGTAAGGCTTGGCACGATAAATATGGTATACAGGTTGAAGCGTGGGCACCGTTCGGTGAAGGCAGAGGCGGTATGTTCGAACTGCCAGAACTGAAAGAAATTGGTGAAAAATACGGCAAGACTCCGGCTCAAGTAATACTGCGTTGGCACCTACAGCGTGGCATTGTTGTGATTCCAAAATCAACTCATATCGAGCGCATGGAAGAAAACTTTAATGTGTTTGATTTTGAACTTGCCGATGAAGATATGTCGGTCATTGCTGCACTCGATAAAAAGAAAAGCTCTTTCTTCTCCCACACTGAACCCGGTATGGTAGAATGGTTTGTAAAGATGGTTGAAGAACGCAAAAAGCAGCACGATAGTTCTAAGGAAAAGAAAGCGTGGTAATGGTATGAAAAAGGTATTGATATTATCGGGAAGTCCCCGAAAGAACGGAAACTCGGATTTGCTCTGCGACGAGTTTGCAAGAGGTGCAACGGAAGCCGGACACGAGGTTGAAAAAATCCGTGTTTCCGAAAAGAAGATTGACTACTGCCGAGCCTGTTATGCTTGCCGAGGCACAGGCATTTGTGCCATCAAGGATGATATGGCTGAAGTTATGCAAAAGATGATTGATTGCGACGTTATGGTTCTGGCAAGCCCCGTATATTTCTATTCCATAGATGCTCAACTCAAAGCGGTAATCGACCGCAGCGTTGCCCGTTGGACAGAAGTAAAAAACAAGGAGTTTTACTATATTGTAACCGCCGCTGATGAGGAACTCGCCTCTGCCGATACAACCCTCGCTTGTTTCCGTGGATATGCCGACTGTGTTGACGGTGCAAAGGAAATGGGAATTATCTATGGTATGGGTACATACGAAAAGGGTGAGATCAAGGGCAAACCTGCCATGACTGAAGCCTACGAAATGGGAAGAAATAGTTAATTATTAAATTTAAGGTTTTACGAGGTGCAATATGGCTTCAAGTAAAGAGTGTTTAGATTTTATATTAGAACAGCTCTCCGAGTTGGATGAAATAACATACATAGCAATGATGGGCGAGTACATAATCTATTATCGTGGAAAAATAGTTGGTGGTATATATGATGACAGATTACTTGTTAAACCTGTTAAATCTGCAATTTCTCTTATGCCGAATGCAACCTATGAATTACCCTATGAGGGAGCAAAAGAAATGCTCTTGGTAGATAATGTTGACAGTAAAGAATTTCTAACCAAACTCTTTGATGCAATGTATGATGAACTGCCTGCACCAAAGAAAAACAGATGAGCGTTTTATTCTGACAGCAACAGCGAGTTGCTTGTTTACAATTATGGATCGCATTATAATTATATCGAGGTGATAATTTTATGGAAACTAAAGATATTATTCTCGAACTGAGAACGAAAAAAGGTATGTCGCAGGATGAACTTGCGGAAAAAGTATTCGTAACCCGTCAGGCGGTTTCTCGTTGGGAAAACGGTGAAACTACACCGAATACTGAAACTTTAAAACTGTTATCAAAACTATTTGATGTATCTATCAATACGCTTCTCGGCTCTCCGCAAAAACTAATTTGTCAATGTTGCGGTATGCCTCTTGAAGATTCTAATACAAGTCGCGAAAAAGACGGCTTTTTCAATGAAGAATACTGCAAATGGTGCTATGCAGACGGTGAATATATGTATCATAATATGGACGATTTAATAGAGGTCTGCGT
>CAKTAA010000239.1 GCA_934526185.1 uncultured Eubacteriales bacterium
TTCAAACCCTGGAACATTTTTTATCCTCGCTGTAACATATGTTTGACAAACCTACATGCCTGGTCGCAACCTGCCGCGTCTGCCTTTTTCTCCTCGTATTTCGCAACGGTTTCTTCAATGGTTTCGTAGAGGTGATCTTCCCATTTCTCAAACACGGCAAGATTATCCTCTTCCTCCTTGATGCGCTGCTCGGCGATCTCAACGGTGCTTCCTGCAATACGGCTCAGGCGGTTGTGCTCGGTTGTCAAATCGGTAATCTCTTCGCTTAGCCCGTAGATTTTTGTTTCGATTTCGCTGCGCTTCTTTTTGCGGATTCTCGGGATGTGTTGCAGTTCCGCTTCAAGCTCCGCTTTTTCCGCTTTCTTGCGATCCAGAACCGTATTTGTTGCGCGGATATAAGGAATTGCTTTTTTCATACTCTCGATGTCGCCTCGTCGCTCCGCCATTTTTCCGCGATTGTATCTCCGGTCGTAAATGAGAACTGTCAATTCCATACGGATCGTTTCAAGAACATTTGCAATAACGGGGATGAGCAGAACGAGCGCCTTTGTGAGATTGATGACCGCCTCCGCCCAATAAGCAAGCGCACTGTTGTCCTTGAAGATCGTGCGGTTGATCTCTCGGCGGCCGGACTTGCGTCCTTTGCGCTCCATACGGATGGCGAACACACCCTCGTGGATCGTCGGCTGACGGTCAATGCCTTGTGCCTTGAAGCTGCGGTGATCGACTCGGACGGAATACCCGGAGCGCTCAAGATGCTTGTTCATTTCGTCTGCCCACGCTTTGCGCCAAACGACTAATTGATCCCGACTGTTCCACTGTTGCGTGATAGGATTCTGTCTGCCGAGCTTGGAGCTTTTCGGATGCTTGGATAGTCGCTCGTATCCGTCCGCCTGCGACGGCGGCAGATACTTCTTGGCACCTCCGACCGAATATAAATACTGTTTCTCCCATCCGTCCTTTTGGGCAGAAAGAAATTCAGAGGCGGTAAGCCCTTGCTCGATACCGTCTCTGAAACACAGATATTCTTTTTCGGTTTTAGGTTGCCATGTTCCGTTTTCTCTTAGCGGGCGGATCGTCAGCAGAATATGCGCATGGGGATTGTGTCCGTCGGTGTCGTGAATACAAACGTCAGTACACATACCAGCGGACACAAATTGCGTTTGCACGTAATCTTCGATCAGCTGGATGTTCTGTTCTAATGACAACTCAACTGGAAGCGCCACGATGATCTCACGGGCAAGGCGGCTGACTTTTGTTTTCTCCGCTTCTTCCACGGCGTTCCACAATACCGCGCGGTCTTGCCAATCGGGCGGTGCGTGTGCCGGAAGAAAAACGCGCTCATATTGCAGACCGCCTTTCCTGCTGTAATCATGAGTCAGCCCGTCGTAGTCATTGTAGATTTTGGAGCAGCTTGTGTAGGCAGCAGCCGCAACAGCGGAACGTCCTTTTCCTCTTGTGATTGCCTTTGCTTCTAAATGAAATATCGCTATGAAACATCACCTCCCTTCGTCATAGCGATCATTGATTCTTGCCCTCCGCAGGAGCGCACTACCGCCGCTTCGCGGTGGTGAGTAAGTGCGCCCTTTGGGAAAGCAAGCGTCAGCAATCAGCCGTTCGTTTTGAGACTTCATAAAGCTTTTTCTCCAGTTCAGCCAGATCTTTGATGTCGCTTGCCCACGGAAACACCTTCTCCAGTATCGCACCTTCTTGAATGAGCCGCCGTGTCCGCTCCTTGCGTTCTTTCGCTCTGTCTCGCGCCTGCGCTTCCTCAAGTCTGTGCTTTGCCTGCAAAAGTTTCTTTTCTTCGTCTGTCATTCGAATCCCTCCTTTATGCCTTTTCGGCGTTGTTCCTTTTGGGCTTCGTTCTCCACGGAAAGCCGCCCTCGCTTTCCGCTGCGCATCAGATCATAAAAATCATCTTCTTTCTGATTTTTTGCATAAGAAAAGACCGGCGATTTTTTCGTCGGTCTCGTCTTATGCTATGTAAATAATAGCGGTATTCTTTTTTGAAATTTGAAAAAGTGGGGTCAGTTATCAAATAACGGATTTCGCTCTTTCGGGTGACGCTCGTGACGGCGGTGACGCTGAATCGGTACATATCAATTTACCTGTCACGCCCTTCACCGACGTCACCTTTTTTTGAAAAAGTGGGTGCAGTATG
>CAKTAA010000240.1 GCA_934526185.1 uncultured Eubacteriales bacterium
ACGGCGGCATCCTCCTATGTGCCGCCGTGCCTTTACACGGTGTAGGGTCGTCGTTGGTTTAGGATAGACGAAAAGAAACGGCGGCTCTGATACTCAAAGCCGCCACGGGTAAGTTTATTTGGGCATAGAAAATCGTCTGCCCAGCAGCGGCTTTTTTTCTTTTCTGCCGCTGGGCAGATTGATAGTCAAATAATAAATATTAAAATAAGAGCCGATAATCCGCACTCGATGGCTGCGGGTTATCGGCTCTGCGTCTGTGCGTCTGGCTCTTTGATAACTGAGATATTAAGCTGAAATACCCTGATTAGCGTTTCCTGTTTACATTTCGGGCAGTACAGAGGAAAGTTGTCGAGGGTTGTGTCCTTTCGTATTCTAATCCGCGTTTTGTTTTTGCAAACAGGACATAGTATCCATTTGCTATCATCCATCAACATATCCTCCTTTTCATAGCTCATATCTGCGGAAGAACATCATTCCTATAATTGTAGTTATAATCCAAATACCCAAAGCACTAATGGCAATAGGAAAAACTGATGTAACCGTCAAAGGAGCTGTACTGAGTGTTGCGGACATACCATAGATTGAGTGTTGAATGCCCCATGTAACAATTTTTGCAAGCGTTACTGAACTACTACTGATGCTCTGCAAAACAGTTGATAAAGTTTCTCCGACAAAAATATATCCCAGGGTTGCAACAATGGAAGCTATATTGCCCTTTATAAGCATAGAAATCAGACATAGAACAGCTCCAAGAGCCGCATAAATCAAACTTCCACAGAGCAGCATTATCATATATCCATTTTTGAATAGTTCTATTATTTGTCCCGAACAAAGCAGGGCAATCAGCTCAAAAATGAGGAAAACAATAATTGAAACCATAGATGAAATAACTAACTTCGAGAAATACATCCATGTGCGGTGTTTACCTATCAGCCATTTATGCTGCCAAGTGTTCCATTGATACTCCTGACCGATAAAAGTGGCTACAAAAATAGCAACAACTATTCCAAGTCCCTTCTGGTATTGAGAACCCAGTTTTAGGACATCTTCGGCAGAAATAAAGGTTGTGAGATTACCAAAAATCGAAACACCAAGTCTTATATCGTTTCGATTAAGTATCATCAAAAACAAAGCAATAAAGGCCGAGAACGCTAATACCCCATATAGTAATTTGCTCTTTTTGGCACGGTAAATATCTCCGTTCATAATGTTAAGCATTTCGACACACACCGCCTTTCGTATATTGCAGATACACACTTTCTAAAGTGCTGTTGTTCTGGTGTATTTCCTGTATAGAGATTTCCTTTATGATTTCACCATTATGTAAAATCCCAAAGCAAGAAGCGGTGTGTTCTAATTCGCTCAGGATGTGACTTGAAACTAAAATAGTCATTCCATATTCTCGGTTGAGCTGATGCAGTAATTCCCGAAGGTCAGCAATTCCATCAGGATCGAGGCCATTCACAGGCTCGTCTAATATCAATATGTCTGGCTTTTCAAGCAGCGCCATACCCAGCTTCAATCTCTGCACCATACCTAAAGAGAAATCACGCACTAAAATATCTGCTTTTTCTTCCAGTCCGATGGTTTTTAGTGTATGTTTGATGTCTATGTCATCATGCAGCCCTAACAAAATAGTTTGCTCCTTCATGTTTTCAAACGCGGTCATATTGAGGAACAGGCCCGGGGCATTTATAACAGCAGCAATTCTGCATTCCGGTTTATCAATATTTCCGATTGTTACCTTGCCTCCATATCCGGGAATGAGGCCCGAAAGAATACGAAGTAAGGTCGTTTTTCCAGAACCGTTTTTACCAATCAGTCCATAGATTTCACCTTGTTTCAAATGGATGGATACATCACGAAGAACAAGATTTTTACCATATCGTTTGCTAATATGTTCGCCTGATAAAATATAACTACTCAAATTTGCCCTCCTAAAACATATTTCTAATCATATCAGTTCCAGCGATAAAAGTGCCAATGGCACTTCCGATATTTGAAAAAAAGACGATTGCCAACGCTCTCAAAAAGCGATTTTTGAAAAAGCGTGTTATATGAAAAATATCCTCTGGAACATTATTTAAATCCTCCACGGTGGGTTTTCTGATCGTTGCTTCAACAAGGCCGGTTATCCATCCGCAAGCCAAGAGGGGGTCT
>CAKTAA010000241.1 GCA_934526185.1 uncultured Eubacteriales bacterium
TATATCCGTCATCCACCAGAATTTTCAGGTTGGTGTAGCCATGCTCGGCTGCGTACCGGGTTAAAAACTCTTTTTGGAAAGAGATTTGTCAAGGGTGTTTTCTCCAAACAATCACATTCATCCCCGTGGAAACAACACATAACCGGTTTTCCACGGGGTATTTTTCGTAAATTTCACAATCTTTACCTTTCTGCCAATCCATCAATCTATGGATACGTTATCAGTTTGCCCTTTATCTTTGCATACTCTGCTAAATTGCTTAGAGCTTTCGCAAAACCGACCATATCTGATTCTTTTAATGTACAAATAACGGATTCACATTCATTGATCCATTTCTTTGTCTGCTTTATTTGCTCATCTGAAATATAATGAAAGGCAGGTACAGAAATTACTTCTGCCGCCAATGATTTAGCCGAAGCAAAGTCTATATCGTTTTCCCACAGGATTCCCGTTGCAAACGCTTTTCTTTCACGCTGCAATCTGCGAAATATGCTGGTTCCGGTGCCATTTCCTGCAATGACAAAAATCTCTGGTTTCTCCTGCACCGATGGCAGTTCCAAATCGCCGGTCAGTTCATCATAAGAGCCGGTTGTCATCTGATAAAGCTGAGGAATATATCCTTGGGTAAAGATTTCTTCGGGCGTCCCAAACCGGTCGATTCGATCCCCCTGTACGCAAGCAATCTTGTCCGAGATACGCCCGGCAAGGTCAAGTTCATGCAGCGACATAAGCACTGTCAGATTCCGCTTTCTGGACATCTCCTGCAAAATAGATAAGAACTCCAGTTTGTAACGGATATCCAGGAAAGAAGTCGGTTCATCCAAAACGATCACATCAGGCTGCTGGCATAGTGCTCTTGCCAGCATAACCCGCTGCTTTTGCCCGTCACTGATTTTATTGAAATCTCGGTTGGCCAGCTCCGTTATGCGCACCAGCTTCATGGATTCACGCACGATCTTCCAATCTTCTTGAGATAGAATGCCGAATTTCCCCGTATAAGGATATCGGCCAGTTGCCACAACATCTTCGCAATTCATCATCTCAGGATTTACCCGTTCGGTCAATACAACGGACAGCCTTTGCGCCATTTCTTTGCCCGGCATTTTCTCCGCCTGTTGTCCATCTAACCATACAACGCCACACACGGGTGGCAACTGCTGGATAATACTGCGCAAAATAGTTGTTTTTCCTGCACCGTTTGGTCCTATCAATGTAACAATTTCGCCTTTATTTATTTCAAGCTGAATATTGCGGATGAGCGGTATACCATTATAACCAACAGTTAAATCTTTTGTATATAGATAGCCATGATTCATTCCCGATTACCCCATCTTTTCTCTTTTCCGGCGTAGCATAATGTAGATAACCACCGGAGCGCCCAAAATTGCAGTTACCGTGCTGATCGACAACTCGGTGGGAGTAAATACTGTTCTTGCCAGCAAATCGCAGAACAGGCAGAATGACGCACCTCCTAAGAAGCAAGCTGGAATCATTAAAATCGGCTGTGTTGTACCAAACAAGCCTTTGACAAGGTGAGGAACGGCGATTCCGACGAAGGATACCGGTCCGGCAAATGCAGTTACACAGGCCGAAAGGATACTGGACAGGATCACCAGCACAATACGGAAATGTGATACATTAAGCCCCATATTCTGCGCATAGGCTTCACCCATCTGATAGGCGCTAATTGGTTTGGATAACAGAAACACAAAAAACATCGTAATAAGCACTACGATTGCCATAACTTTTACATTGTCCCAGTTAATCCCCGAAAAGCTGCCCAGAGACCAATTGTGCAGATTTACAATATCCGCATCATCCGCAAATGTAACAACAAAGTCAGTCACAGCAGAACAGATATAGCCGATCATGACGCCGCTGACAATGAGCATTGCCATCTGATTGATGACTTTGGACATTAGAATAACAAAACCCATGCATAACATGGAACCGGCAAAGGCCGCAAGAATCATCAGCCATGAACCGAGCTGTACTGAAAATTGCAGGGACGCTACCATCACCAATGCGACAATCAGCTTTGCACCGGATGAAACGCCCAGCGTAAACGGGGTTGCGATTGGATTGTGGAAAAAGGTTTGCAGCAGATATCCGGATAATGCGAGGGCACCTCCCAAAATCACCGCTGCAAATGCTC
>CAKTAA010000242.1 GCA_934526185.1 uncultured Eubacteriales bacterium
ACCGGGATGTGATGACCTTACGGCATTTACAAAAATTGCCGCTCGATCAAATTTCCAGCATTACGGGTTTTTCCGTTGATTATGTAAAGAAAATTTTACAGAGAGGAAAGAAAAAACTTGAGAAAGCGCTGGAGGAAATGGAGGGAATATGATCCATTTAAGCGACGAGCTTTTAGAGAGTGCTCTTGCAGAAATTAGACAAGAAGAGTTAAATAATTTGCCGTCGGATGAAGAACTTAAAAATAAATACAGCATTCCAAAACGATTTGACCGAAAAATCCTTCATTTAATCCGTGATGAACGCCGCTCACCATGGATGCGTAACCTGACGCACTATGCAAAGCGTGTGGCTGTGTTTTTCCTCGCTCTATTGATTGCTGCAGGTACCACGATTATGACGGTCAGCGCAGCACGAGAGTGGTTCTTTAAAGTGATATCGCAAGTGTTCCCAACACATACACAGATTGACTTTACCCCTGCTGAATCCCTACAGGAGGAAATACCCTTTGTGGCGCATGCTCCGGAGTATATACCAGATGGCTATACGATGGACGGGGAACCCTTTATTCGGGAGCCGAACCGCCTTGTGCGCATTGCGTACAGAAATGAGGACGGTGGATTGATTCGGTTCAACCAGATGTTTAAAGGTGGGACGAAAGTTGACACAGAAGATGCTTATACAGAGACGTTCCAGCTGAACGGACATGACGCCTTGTATATCCAAAAAGGGGAAACCCAGATGTTATATGGGTATCTTGATAATGCACTATTCTTTTTGTATGTCCGTGACCCTGATCTCACAAAGGATGATGTGCTTGCAATCGCACAGAGCATTGCACCCATAGATGGATAAGGGGTTGTTTCTGGGGCTACGTTTTCTTAAAAAATTCGATCTTTCTTCAGAAAACGTTCACATTCATACCGTATACTAAAGACAATCCAATAAGGGATATAAAATTGTTTGCAAGTTTCTTTTTCATAAATTCTTCCTCTAAAAAGCCGCCCTGTGTTTGCAGGGCGGCTTTTCCATGCGAAAAGGAAATTTTGAAAGTTACAAGTAGGGGGTTTGACACATTCTCACAAAAGCATTACACTGAACATATATAGCAAAATGGAAAGGGAGATACAGATGGGAAAAATTTGGTGTATATATTTTAGTCCGTCAGGAACGACCAAAGTGGTTATGGAGCGGATTGCCGCTAAGATGGACGGAGAAAAACATACATGGGATCTGCTGAGGGAGCCGGATGTAACACCCAAAACATTGCAACCGGAAGATGTGCTTCTGGTTGGTGTACCGGTATTTTCAGGGCGTATCCCCACCCCATGTATCCCTATGCTACAATCCCTAAAAGGGGCCCAGACGCCGGCGATCGCAGTTGCGGTTTATGGAAACCGTGATTATGACGACGCTTTATTGGAATTGAAGAATATGCTTGAGGAGCAGGCATTTTTGGTTATCGGTGCAGCAGCAGTGGTCGCGCAGCATTCGATCTTTACAAAGGTCGCTGCGGGGCGCCCGGATGCGGAGGATCTCGAAAAATTGGATCTATTTTCCGCGGGATGTATCGAGCGGTTACAGAGCGGCCGGATGAATTGGAAAGAATTACAGGTTAAGGGGAATAAACCCTACCGGGAGATCTCAAATGTTCCCATGAAGCCTTCCGCAGATACAACTTGTACGTCGTGTGGCCTTTGTGCACGGCTCTGCCCAGTTCATGCGATTGATCCGGCCAATCCAAGGAAGACCGATCAAACACGCTGCATCTCCTGTACGGCTTGTATTGCCGCCTGCCCACAGGGGGCCAGGCATTTTTCAAAACTTATGTTTGTTCCGGCGAGCGTGGCCTTTGAAAAAAAGTGTGCAATCCGTCGTGAACCAGAATGGTTCTTATAAGGAGAAGAGTTTATACGCCTAAGTCACCAGCCATAGGTTCCTTTGTGGGATGTTGGTTGCCTCTCCTATGAGAAAAAGTTACTGCATAAAAGCACGGAAGTCTTGAACCGAATCCGTGAAATCGGACAATAGACAAAACGCCCCCTGATGTAGGAAAATAGAAGTACTACATCAGGGGGTATTTTAATGGCCAGGAAATATGAAAAAGTGAAGGCACTTCTTCCAACTGTCCAGCAACTGCAGGCGGAAGGGA
>CAKTAA010000243.1 GCA_934526185.1 uncultured Eubacteriales bacterium
CCCACTTCTGCGATGTGGTTTTCTATGTTGCTGTATTCTTGTTCGATTTTTTTAATCAACAGTCTGTTCAAAAAGCATCACCTAAAAAATGAAGTATTGAAGGACCAGCATAGCGATAGCAGCCAGAGAAAAGATAGGAGCCATTGCTATGCTGATTTTGGAGGTGTGCAGGAATAGGTAATAGGCAAATAGGATAGGCAGCATAAAGATCACAAGAATAACGCAAGCAGGGAGGCCAAGGTAGAGACCAAGGACGGCGGCAAGCTTTACATCACCGCCGCCTACTTTGTGAAGGCACCAGCCGATATAAAAGGGAAGGCCAAAGAGCAATCCGAACGGATGCATATACCATACGGTTGATCCGGCTGTAAGCGACAAAAAGGTGCGGGTCAACCCTAGACACAAAAGAAGGAGTACACAGGCATTTGAGATCTTCCGATGTTGTAGATCGGTGTAGCTGCTCCATATAAGCCCAGCAACAAAAAAAGCATCCAAAAGGATGCTGATAAAATCAAAGGTTGTCATTTTTATTTTTCCTCACTCTATTACCATTTGGTTTATAAGGGCTTGTCAGAGAAGATCATACTGTATCCTATCTAGCTGTATTGCGGAGCTGACAATAGGATCTCCCTGGAATAGGAAACTGGATCGGCATGACTGCACTATATGAGCCCGGCGACAAAAAAAGCATCCAAAAAGATGCTTATAACATCGCAGGTATTTGATCAACTTGATGTTTTACTTGGTTGGTAAATTATTCAGATGTGAAAAGGGGCCAGCATATGCCGGCCCCTTCACCTTTTGCTTTATTTACTTAGCTGTTATGAAGCAAGTAAGTCTGCCACTGTCGAGTATAGTTAACCCCATTGATGTTTAGGACATAATCTAGGGTCCCCGAAATAACTCCGAATGTAACAATTACCGGAGGATGCCCAGGACAATTCATATAAAAACCAGCTGTACCCATAGGAACTGTAGATACTGTTGTCTTTGGACTTTCTGCAAGTGAGTAAGCAGTTAAGGTTCCAGATACCATATCTCCACCGTTTTGCGTCCTAGAGCGGCTTAGCTTCAAACTTTCAAGAGTGTAGTAAGTTGCATAGCCATTCGTCGTTTCATTATAGTAAAAAGTAATGTAGTGGGTATAGTATCCATCGTTTTCTGATTTAGTCGTTTCAGAATTGTAGCGGGGCTGTATTTCCTCAATTACAGTTTTAGCACGTCTTGTTACTTCTGTTCCATCTGCCAACTGAACGCGACTCAAAACCTGATCATATTCATAAATTTCTGAGACCAGCACGGAGGAAGTGTTTCGCAATGCAGGGTCGCTTGCCTGAAGAACTTCCGTTTTTACTTACGGGAACGTTCAATTCAACGGCACATATTATGAGTAATATATGTTCTATACAGAAGAAATCCAGCCAATGCCAAAGGCATACGCCCAAGCGGAAGTGGAGCAAAATCAGTTGGAAGTGGCAAAGTCTCTGATCAACGCAATGGTACAGCCCTTTGAACCCGCCGCATACAAAAACGAGTACTATGAGCGGGAAATGGAGGCCATCCAGAAGAAAGCGGCGGGGCAGAAGATCGTTGCTCCGAAACAGGAGACAGGCGGTAATGTTATCAGCCTTATGGAAGCGCTGCAAAAATCGCTTGAACAAAAGAAACCGGCCAAACGGCCTTCGACCCGAAAACGAGCCGTAGCTAAATGAGCGATTTATATGAAGAAAAGAATATCGCCCCTATGCTGATCGGGGCGTCGGGAGAGGCATTCGATTCCCCGGACTATATCTATGAGCTCAAATTAGACGGGGTGCGTTGTGTCGCATATTTGGATCCCAAAACCGGAACAGAGTTACGAAACAAAAGGAATCTCAATGTAACGGCTGCCTATCCAGAGTTAAGAGAGATACACACGCAAGTCAAAAAACGGTGTATTTTAGATGGAGAGGTGCTGGTAATCAAAGACGGCAAACCGGACTTTAGCGAGATGCAACGCCGTGCGCTCATGGGAGATCCTTTTAAGATACGCCTTGCCGCCGATGCCTTGCCCGTTTGCTTTACTGCTTTTGACATTCTTTATCAGGATGGCGAATCATTGACCCAGAAGCCATTGATGGAACGAAAAAAACTCCT
>CAKTAA010000244.1 GCA_934526185.1 uncultured Eubacteriales bacterium
CGTCATCTGTTTATTCATAGGTAAATCTTATCATATTTTCGACGATTCCGCTCAGATTTCTTCTGTGCGGTGTTGCCATAAGGCCTGTTCATGTCCAATTCTCCTCCTTATGATTGACAAATTCTCTGTTTGGAAGTATGCTATCTTTAAACTTCATGTACATCCTACAACTTAAAGTGCACTTTAAGTCAAGAGAGTTTTGAAAAAATTCGGAGGAGTTTTCAAATGGTTTACACGGTGGGAGAAATGGCGAAGCTGCTGGGGGTTACAGCATCCACTTTGCGCTACTACGACAAAGAGGGGCTGCTGCCCTTTGTGGAGCGTTCCTCCGGTGGTATTCGTATGTTTCAGGAATCGGATATTGAATGGCTGCAGGTCATCGGCTGCATGAAAAAAGCCGGTATGTCCATCAAGGACATCCGGCAGTACATCGAAATGGCACTGCAAGGCGACGACACGATCGATCTTCGACTTGCCATGTTCCACCACCAACAAGAAGTCCTGAAACAGCAGATGGTGGAATTACAGCACACCATGGAAATGGTAGACTACAAGTGCTGGTATTACGAAACTGCAAAGGAAGCGGGTACGGTCGATGCGCCGCAAAAGATGGAGCTTTCCGAAGTCCCGGAACGCTTTCGAAAAATTCGGCAGGAGCTGCGCACTGCGCCGGGGACTGCGGCAGAAATATAACAAGACTGCTTAGGCAACGGCAGTCTGCATAATCGGTGTCTATCTCGCAAGAGCAAAAGTCGGCACCCCGTTTGGCGCTTCAGCGGAAGCAAATGTCGTGGTCATCCGGTATCTTCCGTTTTTCCTTGCAACGCTTGCGAAAATTTAGAATAACACTATGGACAGGGTCGAAAATCAGCATTTACCTGTTGTATGAACCGTGCTTACGCAAAGATATAAAATCATACGTTTCTGTCATTTTGCACCGCTTACAGACGGGAAAATCCCAAATATTCAACCCTAAATTGTACAAAAAACTATCCTATCGTTTTCAGCTCAGCAGAGGGGCGAACCATCTGCGTTCTAATTGCTGGCTGGATACTTTATCTGGATAGTATTTGATTCTTTCGTGATTACTTAGTTAGTATTTCTTTGCGTTAGCTTTTCCGATGACAGCAATTCCGTTGACGGTTTTACCGACGTCGGGTTTTCCGTCAACAGTAAAACCAACAACAGCATCTATCAAGATAGATTGATGGATGTTTGTTTCTTTCGGTACTTCTTTCTTTGGTTATTACTGTTCGGGATTTTCCAGATGCGGATTTGCCACACATGGATTTCCCATGTGTGGGCCTTCCATATGTGATAGTTTCCGTTCTGACACAACGAAAAAGCAAGCCCATATGCGGATAGCTGTTGTTCCAGCCGTCCATATATGGACTTTGATTGTAGATTTCTGATTGCACTCGCACCGCTGTTTTTCTTGTCATGCTTTATGCAAGGCTGTCATTGAACCAGTTCTTGATGCCGCAAAATCGTTGTTCCGAAAAGGCGCTTCTTTTGCAAAAATTTGAGTATGCGGAGGATGCAGGCGCAGAGGCGTTCCGCAAGGATATTGCCATCATGGAGTCCGGTCTGAAAAGGCTGGAGGCACAGGAGCAAAAATACGCTGCTGAATTAGATAAGGTTCTGGCTGAATATGCCGAGCAGAAAGCGCAGGCCGTGGATCTTGACCCGGTGGAGTTGCACGATGCACGGCAGGCCATCCGTCCTGAAAAGGAGCTAAATGCCGTCGAACAGCTACAGCGTGCTTACGGGGATAAGTACCGCACGCTTGCTATGCTCGACAGCAAACGAAAGGCATCCGGGTTGCTTCACGAATATGCAGACGAACAGGCCGTACAAAAGCTGAAACGAGCGCAACAGCAGAAAATTCAGTCCGAACACACTCCCCCCAATCAAAGAAAAAACGAATCGACTTTGAACGTTAAGCTACGATTAGATGCAACATTTTTTACGGACAAGAGAAATCGTCATAACACAATTAGAGAGGCCGGCCATGTGCGAACACTGGCCGGCCTCATAGCGTTATTCTATTTTCATCATGCGGTAGCCCACACCAATATGTGTTTGAATATATTGTGGAG
>CAKTAA010000245.1 GCA_934526185.1 uncultured Eubacteriales bacterium
TGCCTACACCGGTCTTTTTACTCGATTTTCTTCTTTTTTTCTTCTTTCACCCCCTTGACTTAATACCATTGGACTTTACCATAAATTTGCAAGAGCGTTTTCATCTCTTGAATAAACATTTTCCGCTTTAACTTCATCAAACGAGGTAATACCGCATGCCCAAAAGGACATATCCATCGGGTCCATTGCTGACGGACAGTACGGGATCCATTTATTAGGTGCAGTAACCAGCTTAGGTTCAGTCGCCATAAATACAGCATCAAAGAAATGCACATTCCTTGCGGCATTTGCAAAGTGACTTGCTTGACGATCAAAATTAAAGTTTTTGCTGGAATCTGTATTGCCAATAAATCCCGCAACAAAACCATGAGCCTTTACGTTTTGTGCAAAGGAAAGCATCCAGTTGTGATTCACACTCCATTCTGGTTTGATTTCAGCAAACAAGGCTATACCGGCATTCGTGGGCACACCTAATTTCATAGCAGCGCTTACCGCACGTATGGCAGAATTTGCTCCGCTGGCCGCTGAAATTTCCGCCTCGCTAAGATTGTTTAATACCAAACCAATTTTGCATCTTTTACTTTTTAAAAACTCTATTTCCTCAACTGTAATTTTGTCATTACCAGCGAGCGTCCTCATACAAAAAACAGGAAAGCAGTTTTTTCTCGTAACCCAATCATACATTGTATGACCATTTTTAAGTTTTTTGTTAATGGGCGTTTCCATTTTTACACCATAAATTGTTTTCATTCAGAAAATCTCCTTGCTAAAATTTTTGTTATTATTTGATTAGCGTCCTAATCTCTTACAGCTGTGCTCCTATTATCAAAGTTAAACCTGTCAGCTGCTGTCCGGTTTAAAATTACTTTTTAAAAATTTTTTTACGGCTGCAGTTCCTGCATACTGTGAATCACTTTAGAAATTCCAGCACAATTTCGCAATGTGCGTTTTTAAAAGAATTATTCTTTCTGTAACGAATTTCCCTTGATAATGAACGCCCGAAAAATCAAAATTATTCGTTTTAACGGCCGCGCGCTTCATCTTTTTTATGATGCTTTTTTGAAACTCACATGTTTTATTATTAATACAGACGCTCTCCGCAGCATGCTTGGACCTGCTTGCAGGCAGAAGAACGTGCCAAATTTCAAACTATGAAAGAAGGCGAGCCGAAAATGTCAGACACTTCAATACCCCGTGCCAATACACGAATTGGAACCGCTTATCAGCAGCATACTGATCCTTTAAAAGGATAAATACTACAAAACAATCGCTGCAAATACGTTCGTTTCTATTGAAAACAGAATCAATATGGTATAATATATCAATTGCGTCGGCTCTTTTCCCGATACGAGAAAGAGCTGATCATGGGCAAAAATCTAAAAGGCAAAGAATGCGGCAGGGAACCCGCCGCACAATGTCTTTCAAAACGATCCCGGAGGCTCGCAGCGGATATTTAGGTTCTTAACCGTTGACGAGCAAGAAGGGATTTTTAAGGAGATATCGAAGAAAATGAAATTAGGAATCGTCGGACTGCCGAATGTCGGCAAGAGCACGCTCTTTAACGCGCTGACAAAGGCAGGCGCGGAAAGCGCAAATTATCCGTTTTGTACGATAGAGCCGAATGTGGGCGTCGTAGCGGTGCCGGACCCTCGGCTGGACCGGCTTGCGGAGCTGTATCATCCGGAAAAATATACGCCCGCCACGATTGAATTTGTGGACATTGCCGGGCTGGTGAAGGGGGCCAGCAAAGGAGAAGGCCTTGGAAACAAATTCCTTTCCCACATCCGCGAGGTGGATGCGATCGTCCATGTCATCCGCTGCTTCGACGACGACAATATCATTCGCGTAGAAAACTCAGTTTCTCCGCGGGGCGATGCTGAAACGATCAATCTGGAACTGATTTTTTCGGATCTGGAGCTCATCGAGCGCAGGATTGAGAGAACCGGAAAAATGGCAAAGAGCGGGGATAAAAAGGTGCTTTCGGAGATTCAGCTGCTTCAGCGCATCAAAGAGCATCTCGAACGCTTCCTGCCCGTTCGTTCAATGGCGCTTTCCGAAGAAGAAACAGCATTTGTTGCCTCTCTGTTC
>CAKTAA010000246.1 GCA_934526185.1 uncultured Eubacteriales bacterium
TGTCAAAATGATTTCTGGACAATTTGTCCAGAGGTATCATCAAGCTTCTATTAGAAAATCAAAAATATCCTTACTGCAACTTACGGCAAAATGAAAATTTGTTATTAGCTGCTTGTTCCCGAATTGGGAATGAGTTCGTTGGCGGGATTTGGCATGATTGCTTATTTCGACATTTCATGCTATGATAGTCACAGTTGAAAATTAAATACTGCTTCATACGAGATTTTATTGATGGGCAAGCCCCATATTTGTACAAACATATTTTTAGTCAGTCCGAACTGTCGGAGCTGTTACATGGAAGCATCAAGTCAGATACAGAATCTTCTTGTGTCTGTTATTGCTGCATCCGTGTGGCAGCTTTTTTATTTATCTGATTTAGGACCAAGTTGGTCCTAAGTCGGAACCACAGACAGAAACGGAGGAAACTATTTGATCGCAGTAATTCACAGAGGGCAAAAATTCAAAGAAACTATGGAAGCATTTCAACAGAAACGTGCAGATTTTATCGCACAGGAAATCAGAAGTCTTGACGCTGAAACCTTGTATGTGTTTCTGGAATGGATTCGTAGCAATGCCCACAAACTTGATAGAATAACTGGGATGGCGGTATGATATGAGCGGAGGTGACTACCCATGAAGAAACAGAGAAAAATTGAAAAAGATAATCGTGGTGTTGCGATATACGCCCGTAAATCTCGTATCACCAACAAGGGTGACAGTATCGGCGTTCAGTTCAAACAATGTGCTGATTATGCTAAGAAGGAATTGGGATTAGATGAAGATTATGAATTCCTGCAATATGAGGATAAAGGACTCAGCGGGTATTTTTCAGACAGACCGGATTTTCAGCGAATGCTTCACGATGTACAAGACGGAAAAATCAAAGCAATCGTATGTTACAAGTTAGATCGTGTCGGCAGAAAAACAGCGGACTTAATTCGCCTGATGGATTTTCTGGAAATGTACCATGTTGACCTGCTGATTTGTTCCAACGGTATCAATACCGCCAGCGGACTTTATAAAATCTTTATTCAGATATTCGCAGTCATAGCGGAATTTGAAAGAGATACGCTGACAGAGCGAATCGTGGATAATATGATGGAACTTGCAAAGGACGGTCGATGGCTCGGCGGCAATACACCGATGGGATTTAGTGTCTGTCGTGTAACAACCGGAAGCGGAAAGGGCAAATCAGCATACAGCTACTTAGAAAGTCTGCCAGATGAAAAACACATGGTTCAGCGTTTGTATGAGATTTTCCGAACCACTCGCAGCATCCAGAGCACTGCAAAACAGATGAATGAGGAAGGATTCCACACTCCTTCCGGTGCGGATTTCAACGCATCTACCACGAGACTGGTTTTGAGAAATCCTATCTATTGTACTGCTGATAAACGCAGCTATGATTATTTCATCGACCATGACGGCAATGTGTTTGGAGATATGACAGAGTTTGATGGAACTCACGGATTGTCGGCTTACAATAAAACCGATCAGGAAAAGTACGAAGGCAGCGACAGCACATTTATCTCTCCGAAATATGTTCAGACTATTGAAAGTAAGCCTATCAGCGAGTGGATTATTGCGGTCGGTAGGCATGAAGGATTTATCCCAAGTGAACAGTGGGTTGAGGTGCAGGAACTTCTGGACGCTATTGCAGAGAAATACAACCGTCCTCACAGAAAGACCAATGCTCTGCTGGCGGGACTGGTGCACTGCCCTCACTGCGGCAGACGACTGAGTGTAATTTCCGAGTCCGACCGTTGGACGAATGGAAAACCTCGATTCAAATATGTTTGTCCCAGTTATCGCAAAAAGGAATGTAATTTCAAAGCGGTAGATGGTGTTCTTCTGGATGAATGGAGTGTTACAATAAAAGTAGAGCCAACCCTCGCGGAAAAATGATAAAATAGAATAAAAAATCCGCAGAAAGAGGTAAAGGAAATGAGTAACACCTACAGCAAAGAAGAACGATTAGAAGCATTGAAGCTGGCAGATGAAATCGGTCCGGTAGCAGCAGCACAACGCCTGGATATCAATCTGAACACCCTCTATAACTGGCAGAGTAAAGCAAGAAAACAGGG
>CAKTAA010000247.1 GCA_934526185.1 uncultured Eubacteriales bacterium
CTTTTATAGAGTTCAGTGAATGCAAGCGCATAATCCAGATCCTGCTTTGCGTTAAAAAACATCTTCAAAGCCTCCTCCTTTGAATTTTTACACTCACATCATACAGCGAAATGGAGATGAATTCTACTGTAGTCTTGACCCGCTCTTGTGCTATATTGATATTTTTTGTTATTGACTCAAGCTTTATTTTATCCTTTTTTATTGCTCCGCAATAAAAACGATCTCAATGGCCGTGCCCCTCATCGGGGCACATGGCCGAAAAAATAGCCTTCGCTTCTCCGTGGCTATTTTTTATTATAGCTGCTTCAAATGCTCCTCAATTCTTCTTACAAAAAAAGCCCCTTTTTCAGGGGCTTCTGCTTTATCTTTAAGAAAGTCTTGACTTAAAATCCTCATAGCCAAAGGAACGAACAATCCTGCACATACCCTTTTTGTCTCGCCAGACGATAGACGGCAGCGGCATGCCGTTGAAGGTATTCGTTTTCACCATCGTGTAAAGCGCCATATCTTCAAACACGACAGGATCCCCAATATGAAGCGGCGTGTCAAATGAATAATCACCGATTATATCTCCCGCAAGACAGGCCTCCCGTTCCTGTGTGCTAAAACAGTGATGCGCCTTATATCGGAACAGATTCCATAACAGGTCGGGATGTTGACAAGCGCGGCTTTCGCATCCGGATGCTTCCGGATCGCCTCTTCAACGACAAAACCGGCATACCGAACGAAATGCCGAGCCGCACGTCACATTCGAGATTGACGTAAACCGGTACCGCGCCGCAGAACACCATCGCGCCCATAACGCGCCGATTAACGATGCTCCTTCATTCGTCTAATATACGGATAAAATCCGAACCGTAAAAAACAGGTAATATGCAGTTACGCATATTACCTGTAAAATATCATTGTCATATAAGAAAAATCCGCAGTTTCCATCCTGCCGATTCCGCTCATTGCAGGTCAAAACAGAGCAGAAAACCGTCTGCTCAGGGCGAAAGAAGAAAAAATTTTTGATATTCGATCTTTTTCGACAAAAAGGCAAAATATATTCTCTCGAAATTTTCCTTCCTTTTCTCTACGATAAAAAACAGGAGGGATTTTTATCAAAATTAGAATGTATTTTAGTATTATTGTTCGAAAAAAGAGAAAGGAGCTTGGCCTTTCACAGGAAAAGGTCGCAGAGTACGCCGGTATGACGGCACAAATGTACCGTGAAATCGAAAAGGGAAAACGCTCCACCGCATGGGAGAAATGGCTTCTTATCTGTATGATTCTGCATATTGGAATCGACGATGTTTTATCGCTTCAAAAACTTCTGCTGGCCGAAGATGAGAACAAAAAAGAGCTCGTAAAATGGCTGAAGGCCAGCGAGAACGCATCGACGCAGAAATCTCAGAACAAAACTCTTCACTAAAAACAAATGCTGTTACAAAAGCAAAACGGCAGTCGTATTCTGTTCAGAAAGCAGCAGAAAATACAGCGCTTCATTTTTGCTGCTTTGTATTCAGAACAGGCTCATCTGCTCCGCAGGACGCTCCCGACGCTTCAGCCGCTCCTCTTTTATGCAGGACGGAAGGTCGCGTAAAAACGGGGACAGCTCTTCTCCAGCGGTAAGAAGCAGCTCTTCCCGCGCGCGGGTCATTCCCACATATAGAAGCCGGCGCTCTTCCTCGACGTCTGCCGGACGTCCCTGCGTTTCAAGCGGCAAAGTCCCCGCCTTAACTCCCGCTACAAACACAGCCGGGAATTCAAGACCCTTTGCTCCGTGCAACGTCATCAGCCTTACAGCGCCGGACTCCCATCTCTTTCCCGCAGCACGGGAGACGTCCGCCTCTTCTCCTAAAACCAGCGTATTCCAAAGCTCCGCAAAGCTTTTATGGAAGACCGCCGTATGATAGAGACGATCCATCGCAGGTGTTTTTCCATATTCTTCCGACCAGCGTGCAATCAGCCTGTACGGCTTTTCCTCAATCAGAGGAAGCCATTTCTCCGCGCGTGCAAGCCAAAGCTCCAAATGCCCGAAACCCCGTACAGTTTCCCGC
>CAKTAA010000248.1 GCA_934526185.1 uncultured Eubacteriales bacterium
AACGCTGCGATAGCTTTCGCAGTTGCCCGTTGTATAGATTCGGAATGTGCCTGCTCCGCCAGTGTTCAGAGCGTGTTCTCTTTCCAGATATTCCTTGACCTGTCTCGCCTGCGTCGCCGCAGGATTGATCAGATGAATAAGCTGCGGATAAAGCCGCTCGATGTTTTCCTGCACCAGCGGGAAGTGGGTGCAACCAAACACCAGAGAATCCAGCGCCGGATACTGTTCCAGCAGGCCGCCCAGCGTCTTGTTCAGCTCGGCATCGATACGGCCGCAGTCGAAATCTCCATCCTCAATCAGTCGTGCCAGCATAGGGCATCCCTGTGCATAAACTTTCATTTGTGGCTTTCTCTGGTGAATCAGATGGGCGTAGCACTCTGTTTTGGCGGTAAACACAGTGGAAAGAACCCCTATCTGCTGTAAATCCATTCTGACCGCATCATCGCTGCCTGCCTGGACAATGCTAAAAATCTTAAAATCATAGTCAGGCTGATAATGGTCGATCATGGTGGAAATCGTATTGCAGGCAACCGCTACGGTCTTTACCTTTTTTTCTTTCAGAAAGTTCAAGCACTGCTTGGTCAGATGTACGATATCCTCTCCGGAACGATTTCCGTATGGATTGTTCTTTCCATCACCGAGATAGATGACATCCTCCTCCGGAAGAATTTTTTGCAGTTCCTTTACCACGGTAAAGCCACCGAGACCGCCGTCCATTACTCCGATAGGCGCTTTCGCATCTATTACGACCCTCTCCTTTCGAAATATCCTTATTATTTCCTGCGGATTCATTGCTGCGGCATTCAAAGTCACCCCCTTCCCTTCTCGGTTCAGCAATGGGCGAATTTGGAGCAGCCAAGTTGAAAGGGAGGATTCCAGATCACTGCTGCTCATAAAGATTCAACAGGATTCACCCTAAATCCGCTAGAAATCTGAAAAAATAAATAAAAATATTTTCAAAAACGATTTATTATTTGCAATTATTAACTAATGTATATTATAATAAGAATATCCCCATATTGTAAAATTCGAAATACATGATCAAACCTATAAGCATTTAGATATAAGAGGTTTCACGATGCTGAATTATAAGGATTACGTTTATGCCGTTTACCGGGAAGGCAGCTTTTCGAAAGCAGCAAAAAGTCTGTATGTTTCCCAGCCATGGTTGAGCACGACCATTAAAAAGGCCGAGCAGGAATTTGGAATCAGTATCTTTAACCGCAGCACCACTCCGATTTCGCTGACCGAATCAGGAAAGTACTATATTGCGCAGATCGAAAAAATCCTGCAGATTGAGCATGAAATGCAGGAGTATTTTTCAGTTTCGGACAAGGTTGGCCGCGGACATCTTTCCATAGGAAGCTCGACATTTTTTTGCGTGCACGTGCTTCCCTCGCTGTTGAGCAGATTCCGCCAGCGTTTTCCCCAGATTTCTTTAAGTCTTCTTGAAAACTCGCCCGAATATCTTGTGAAAAAACTTTTAAACCGGGATATTGATATGATGATCGAAGCGGAGGCACTCAAGCATAAAGAATATGTCTCCCTGCCTCTTTTTACTGAGGAGATTATGCTTGCGGTCCCGGCATGTAATCCGATCAATGAAGAACTGGCTGAATATGCTTACACCTTCTCTGAGCTGTCGGCGCAGGAAAAAAATGAATACAGTAAGCCCGCCGTATCCATCGGGAAGTTCGCCAATGAACCCTTTTTGTTTCTGCAGCAGGAAAACGACATCTATGTGCGCGGGATGCAGATCTGTAAAAACGCAGGCTTTACTCCCAACGTCCGTCTGTATCTCAATCAGATGGTTTCCTCCTATTACCTGGCCTGCGACGGGTATGGGATTGCTTTTATTCGTTCGATTATTCCCAAATATGTGGCATATTCAGATCAGATTCTCTTTTATCGGCTGACGGATTCCCTGGTAAAACGAAATATCTATCTCTCCTACTGTGAGAGCAATGTATCCCCGCTTCAGCAGTTGCTGATTGACTTCATTGCGGCACAAATGACATGATTTCTTC
>CAKTAA010000249.1 GCA_934526185.1 uncultured Eubacteriales bacterium
CTACCAACCCGAGCACTCGTTCCGGACTTTTTTTCAGATATTTCATTAAAATCAGACAAATATATCACAGCCTTTGTAGTGGATTTCTTGCTTTGCCATAACGACATTACACAGTAAATTCTACCTTTTTAAAACCCCTTTCGTCATACATATATCTAACCTTAACCGGATTAAATCCTTTTTCTGCTTTAAATATGACTGTCATTTCCAGACTTTCCCCAATATTCACCGTTTGACCGAGAATACTCTGTCCATCACTTGCATAAGCATTATCTGCAGCCACAGGGTTTCTGTCAGCATCAACTAAAAATATGTGTTCCTTTGCCTTGAGTAGATAATGATCTCCAACTATGTAATCTGCTTCCAGCTTAATTTTAAACTTCACTTCATACTCGGTGTCGCTCTTTTTTCGAAAAGCCAAAAAGGTTGCCGTAAACCCATAATCGGTTGTAACGGTCTTTCCGACATCATTTGTAATGACCTGCCCCTGTGAACTGACCGCCTGGCTGCTCGGTTGTTCTTTCGAACTGACCGGTAGATTTTGCGAAGAAGTCTTGGATGAAGTCTGCAGAGAAGAGGTCTTTGACGAAACAAACTGAGAAGAAACTTCATCTTTTTGAGAGGACTCATCCTCACCGGTATTTGAATCTATTTCGGATGACAGCAAAGATTCGCTTGACATTAACAGGATACTCACGGTACTGTCTGTTTGATCCGGTGCCTTTTGGCAAGAAATCAAAACAATAAAAGCAACTGTCATCATAGTAATCCTTGTCCATTTACATAAGGAAACTTTTTTTAACATATTCCTTCTCCTCTGGTTAACATCGACTTTTGTTTATTAACGAAAACATTATCCGTCCTCTTAAACGACTTGCCGGTTTTTTATGTAATAGTCATCTGCTTTCTTTTTGTATGAATTGCATATGTCGCTGTATTCTTTTTGATATTGAGGCACATACAGTGTCTGACGGTCCGAACTTGCCATGACTGCCTCTTCCAAGGTGGAATACAGACCTGCCCCTACTGCCGCAAGAATGGCAGCGCCTAAACAAGTAACTTCATCCCGCTTGGGAACAACAATCTCACATCCGGTCATATCTGCCTTTATTTTGCACCATAGTTCGCTTGATGCTCCGCCACCGAGAGAATAAATTTTCTTAACATCTATCCCATATGCTCTGATTTCATCAACGCTCTGACACAGCAGAAATGATACAGCCTCCAGGATAGCTCTTACAAAGTGGGCTCTTGAATGACAAAGATTAACGCCGAAAAAAATCCCGGTTGCCTTCTCATCTGCATATGGATAATTCATGCCGGACAGATATGGCATAAGAATCAGTCCGTTTGCTCCCGGTGCTATGTTGGAAGCCTCCCTGTCCATTTGCTTATATAGAGTCGAATCTTTAATATCGGAGTAAAAATTCTGCGCTGCCCAACGCAAAATACTGCCTGCAGCTCCGGACCAATAAATCGCATAATAGCTGTTTTTTGAAAAGCCGTAATGAATAGGAAGCTTTCCTTTTTCAAACGGAACACGCTTAGAGCCGATATTGGTGCAAACAGCAAGACAAGTTCCAGTCGTTTCAGAAATGATTCCTTCTGTGATATTTCCCGAACCAATCATCCCGGCCGCTTGATCCAAGGCTCCCGCACAGACCGAGGCGATTGTCATTAATCCTGTTTCATTCGCTGCGCGTTCTTGAATATGAGCAATATAAGTACCGCATTCGTAAAGCTGCGGGAGCAACTCTTCTTCTAAACCAATATCTGCAAGCATTTTATCCCACCATGTTCCATTCCTAATATCCATGTAAATAGTGGAGGAAGAAAGCGATTTGTCGGAGGCAAATTTCCCAGTTAGTCTATATACAATATAATCTCCTAACAAAAGCACGTGCTTTGTTTTTGATGCAATTTCAGGTTCATTTTCTCTTAGCCACATCCACTTGACAGCCGGCCATGCCG
>CAKTAA010000250.1 GCA_934526185.1 uncultured Eubacteriales bacterium
GGAGTATTCCGCTTTGCAGAGATTATGTCTTTTGATCCTTCAACATCAGAAACATCAAATCGGTCTGGGGTCAAGACAGATATACGGCATACTGTTTGACGGTGCATGGCTGTGGGAAGAATATATCAACTCGCTTATCGGGGATATCTTCTACCATCCGATGAATAAGAGCGGCAAAGGTGCTCAGAGACTGTTTAATGGAAATGTTGGACTTATCTATCCTGATTTCATCAGCCGAGATAGCAAGATGCGGCTCATTGCAGACGCTAAATATAAGCCGATTGACAACATCGGCAATCGGGACTATTTGCAGGTGCTTGCCTATATGTTCCGCTTTGATGCGAAATCTGGTTATTACCTCTATCCCGAAGCAGAAGGCTATGAAGATCTGAAGCTGTGGATGAACTGTGGCTCGACCTATGAGGCAAATGTTATGCCGCGTAACGATATCAGCGTTACTAAGCATGGATTAAAAATCCCCGTAGATGCAAAGGATTATTCAGAGTTTATCGCAAGATTAAAGATTCAAGAACAGGAATTTAGAAGCGTGTTTTTCTCAAAATAATCTGCTAGAATAAAGAGGAATTCCAATGTCAGATAACAGAAATCGCAAAAGACCGATACAGGTTAAATTTTTTGTAAATGCCACAGAACTTGAATTGATAAAAAGCCGGATGACTGATTTAGGGATGGACAATCTTAGTGCCTATCTTCGTAGCACGGCGCTTGGAGGAACTTATGAAAATCAGAAAGCGGGCGACAGTACGGAAACGAAAACGAACAACTGAAAATTAAATTATTCAGCACCCGTGGTGCGCAGCCAATTTCTCTGAAATTGTTGAAGGGTTTGGGGTGTTCCCCAACAAGAAAGCACGCAAGTGGGTACCGCCGTACCCTGCTTGCCAGATATGAAAATCGCAGTGTGTACATACACCTGCTGTGCTTGCTATTCTCCGCTTCCCCATAATAGCAAGTGCCATTTTCAAGTGGAAATTGGCGACAACCGCCGCCTTGGCTGCCAAAAAGCGAAACGGGCGGGCGCTGTCAATGGCGGCGTGAGCCGTTCATCTTGACCATTGACGGCGGCCGGCTGTTTTGCTATCCGCAGGGTTTGAATGGAATCGAATGAAAGAAAAGGAGGCGCAGCCTAATGAGCAAAAAGGGTAACGATGATGAAATCATTGAGCTGACCGAGGATGAGCTTTCCGAGATTTTAGGGGACGATGATTTTGACAGTGAAGGCGGATTTGACGAAATCCCAACTTTCCAATTTTCCAATTCAGACCCTTACGCCAAAGTTACGCCCCGATCCGAGGATGCACCTAAGCGTGATTTTTCCTTTGATGAAAACGGAAATATCGTGGTTAAGAATCCGTCGGCGTTTTGGCTTCCCGATGTAAAAATCGTAGAGGTTATCGGCGGTACTGAATACACGGTGACAGGCAGCTATGACGGTGAGGAAAGGCTCAACCGAAAGCTCAAACGCATTATGGAGCAGAACGCTGCCGATGATGAAAATGATATCACGGAGGATGGCGAATGACAAACGGCACCTCTTTTGATATAACCCAAGAATCCAATCCTGTTCAGACAGTTGCCCCTACCGACAAGGAGGCTAATGATATGTTGAGGGCAACAGAAAAAATTACCGCATTGTATTGCAGACTTTCACAGGAGGATGCGCTGAATGGGGAGAGTAACTCCATAACCAATCAAAGGCGTATCCTCGAAGCATACGCCCGTGAGCACCGCTTCACAAACCTCGCGTTTTTCGTGGATGATGGATATAGTGGGACCGATTTCAACCGTCCCGGCATACAGAAATTGCTGGCGGAAGCGGAGGCAGACAGGGTGTCCACCATCATTGTCAAAGACCTCAGCCGCTTTTCACGAAACTCCGCTATGGCGGGTATGTTTATCAATTTCACTATTGCCGAGCATGGCGTCCGCTTC
>CAKTAA010000251.1 GCA_934526185.1 uncultured Eubacteriales bacterium
GCGCTCTGTACGGTCGGCGTCGTTGTTGTTTCCGTATCGCTTCCGCTTTCCTCCGATGTGCCGCTGTTTCCGCACGATATCGCCAGCGGCAGCACCATCAGCGCGCACAGCAGCATGGATATTACTTTTTTCATTTGCCCTTTTCCTTTCCTAATACTCCTCTTGAATTTCCAAATCCCTTAATGTTTCGGGCAAAATTGTATGTTTTATACAAATTTCACCCTATTTTTCGATTCCATTTTATTATACCATGTTGCCTGCCGCATTTCAATATCAGTCATAAAAATTCACAGAAAATCTCTACTTATTTAATCAATGAACCTCTTTTTTCCAAATGCATATTTTCTAAATATACTTATAAATTTCATGAATTTTTTCATCAAAACTTAATAAAAAACGTACTCCCGACTTTTATAACGAAGCCGGGAGTTGCATTGCATATTGGTGCATAGACATGTGTATCAGCAGAAGTACAAACTCTTGCAAAATACAGTGCGGTGTTTCCCAATTTTACAAGCTGAATGGCTGAGAAAACACTTGTCAAATGGTTTAAAGCATAGAGTGACCAAATATTGTTTCATCATCTTTCCGGAGCGTTGCTGTAGGCCCACGTCCACATAGCCGGCGGATAATCTAACCTGTAAGCAAGGCCAAATCCTTCTGCTAACACCATACCTTTTAGAGAAAGCGATTGGCAAAGATCGTTATACTCTTCCACATACTGTGCACGTGTCTCTTCGTCGCCCCAAGTATACATATAGTCATAGCGAGCTGAGAGCTTCAGCCATGTAAAGGACAACTTTTCCAGTTCAATTCGTGTCACCTGAGCCGATGCTTCAGCCTGAAGCGATGCAAGATCAAACCACTCCTCTATCTGATCGCCGTAGGTGATAAAGTCGATGACCCGAACAAACTCAAACGGATAGCTGTACGGATACATGTGATGCTGCGGCATATCTCTGAACCCCTCGCGCAGGATATTGAAGTATTCCTTAAGATATACGCCGCCAGGGCCGTAATATGCGATAAAGAATTCATCGATATATTCTTCAAATTCTTCCTCCGTCATATACGGATCCCACAGCACCTTGGCTATCAAATACTGGCGCAGGCTTTCAAAGCCGGTGGTACGCGTACCGTTGATCTGTCCCTGAACAAAATAACGTTCCACGCCGTTATCCGCAAAGAACTGCGCGTTGGCACGGATAACATCAAAGTTCATATAGGGAGCAAGAAGGTGAGAAACATTCAGAGAATAATCATATACCCAAACACGGTTGGCAATTTTCGTCCATTCCTCAAGCTGACGCTTCGCGTCCGCGTTCAGATAGCCGTCCGATTCACCGGTATAATTCTGATTGCAGCTTTCGTCTCCGAAAGAGTGACGCCAGCAGAAGCACCACGGCGCATACTGAATGATGACATTGCTGTCCGGCTTGGTCGCCTTCGGCGGTTCATTGGTATATGTATAGGACAGTGTCTGAAGATAAAGATTCGGATAATCCGGCTTCAGCTCCGCCAGCAGTCTGTTCAGAAGGCGGATCCATGCGCCCGATTGTGCACCCTCCTCCTGCAGTACCTTATAGCACTCGCTGCAGTTGCACGCATTGCTGTTGTCCATCTGTGAAACAGCGACAACATGTTCGGTGCTGTTAGGACTTCCCAGCCCGGAAACAATGCTTGCCTTGATTTTCTGATAGTTTGTTTCGCTCGTCAGGCACGGCTGACGGCTTCCGTCAGTAGCTCCCACCATGTTGTTTATCGTATGCACGCCTGCACCGCCCGGCGCTGAAAAATGGGAACCGGTATTGATTTTGTTCTGCGTCCTCCAGTCAATCTCGCCTACGCCCTGCAGAGAAACACTCGTGATATCGCGCATGGCGAATACCGGTATCTGCTCGTCCTTCAATCCTTCGGCAAATTCAACCTTATCGGATTCAAAGATATATT
>CAKTAA010000252.1 GCA_934526185.1 uncultured Eubacteriales bacterium
TGCCTATGCTCCGCCGTATTCCTCTGCAAAGGACCCTGTAAATATGGCAGGATATATCATTGAAAACATTAAAAACGGCATTGTAAAGCAATGGTATTATGAGAACGATAAAACGCTTCCCCGCGACGGCAGCGTAACGCTTCTTGACACACGCACATCGCTGGAATACAGCATGGGGCATGCGGAAGGCTTTGTCAATCTTCCGGTTGACGAGCTGCGCGAACGCATAAAGGAGCTTGACAAGAGCAAGCCCGTGTATGTCATCTGCCAAAGCGGACTGAGAAGCTATATCGCAAGCAGAATTCTAATTGGCAATGATTTTGATGCCTATAATTTTGCAGGCGGTTTCCGATTCTATGCTGCAGTCCATAACGATAAAGCGTTAAATAAAAAATCTACCCCCTGCGGAATGGACGATTGAAAGAAAACGCGCTGCTTTGTTAATCTGTCATTTTTTCAAGTCCGCTTCTGTCTATAATCTCGATCGTTCCGCGGGAGAGAGAAATAAGTCTCTCATTTACAAAATACTTTAGCATTCGCGTGACCACTTCACGGGGGCTCCCCAGGTGGTTTCCAATTGTTTCGTGAGTAATTTTAAGAGTGCTGGAGCCTTCGATATTCGCTTCATTCAAAAGAAAACCGGCAAGCCTTTTATCAAAGCTTTTCCACATTACCTGATCGATCAGCCACATTACATCTGAAAATCGGCTTGCCATAACCTCGTTTGTGTAGTTGGCAAGCGGTGCGGAAACCTCCATAACACTCTTATAAGCTTCTGATGGGATGACCAAAACCTCGGCGTCCTTTTCTGCGGTAATGGTTATATCAAATTGAATACTGTTCATCATACAGGCGGCGGAGAAAAGACAAATATCACGCTCAAAAAGGCGATACATCGTAATCTCTCTGCCGTCATCGGATATGGTAAAGGCGCGAATTTGACCAGACAGCACAAGGATCAGTCCCGTACAATCCTGAGAGCCGTTATGCAGAATTTCACTTTTTCTGAATTTACGGATGAAAGCCGCGCTTGTAAGCGCATCCTGCTGTGATTTTGTCAATTTAGCAAACACAGGTAAATAAGATAAGTAATTCATAAGCGGAATCTCCTTTTGCGTGTGTTAGTATAGCGGGATTTCAGGCATATGTCAATAATGCTGTTGACATATGCCTGAAACGGCGCTAAAATGTATGGCGAGGTGATAAAATGCCAAGACCGACAAAATGCCGACGAGTCTGCTATTTCCCTGAAATCCTTGAATTTTCTCCGGCGGGAGAAGCGCACGGCGAGCCGATTACTTTAACAGTTGATGAATTTGAAACAATACGGCTGATTGACAAGGAGGGACTCAGTCAGGAAGAATGCGGAGCACAGCTTGGCGTAGGCAGAACAACCGCACAGAAAATATATGAGACTGCAAGGAAAAAGCTCGCAGACGCACTTGTGTGCGGCTGCTCACTTAAAATTGAGGGCGGCGACTTTCGTCTCTGCAGCGACAGCGCGGACGTTTGCTATAAAAAAGATTGTATCAGACGGCAAATTCAAAAGAAATACAAAATAGAAAAAGGAGCAAATACTATGAGAATCGCAGTAACTTACGAAAACGGAAATGTCTTTCAGCACTTTGGCCACACCGGGCAGTTCAAATTATACGATATTCAGGACGGCAGGGTTATCAAATCCGAGCTTATAGACACCAATGGCTCCGGTCACGGCGCGCTGGCAGGGATACTCTCCGCTGTAAAAGCAGATGTACTTATTTGCGGCGGTATTGGCGGCGGCGCACAAATGGCGCTGGCAGAACATGGAATAAAGCTTTACGGAGGCGTCAGCGGCAGCGCCGATGAAGCGGTAAATGCGTTCCTTTCCGGCAATCTTGCTTTTAATCCCGATGTGCATTGTGAACACCATAATCATGAACACGGCGGAGAAGCCCATGCC
>CAKTAA010000253.1 GCA_934526185.1 uncultured Eubacteriales bacterium
CCAGATAAGGAAGTTTTTATGTAGGGTACGGTGTAACTCAGTAAAATGGGTTACACCGTATTCTTTTTCTCTTATGCTACAAAGCGGAAGTCCTGCGGATTTGTCCGTATTTCCTCCATCATAGCAAGTATTTCCTGTTCGGTCGGAATATCTATCATACCAACCGCAGTAAAGCAAATATCTACCTTCACATAACAATGACCGCTTGATTTATCGTTGTTATGGACTTCGATACGCTCAATCAGAGAATTTACAAGTGTCGGCGTGAGTTCGTTAATTTCGGTCATTTCACGCAGAGTACGGAGTAAAAGCCTTAAATCCGTTGCTTTCTGCTTGGCTTCCTCTAAGGTCTGCCTGCTCTCGGCAACTTCCTGTGTTAATGCTTTCTGCTCCTTTTCATAGCTTTGAAGCATTTTAGAAAAGCGTTCATCGGAAAGTACGCCGATGGCGTTTTGCTCGAAAACCTTTTCAATCAGCCTGTCGATTTCGGCGATTCTCTTTGTACCTTGTTCCACAGCCTGCTCCAGCCTTTTGTGTTCTTTCTGACGCATAGCATTACGCTCATCCGTTTTCTTATCGTCAGCAGCATACTGCAAGGCGGCGTACAGATCGCTGTCCACATACTTTTTGTCTATGGTCTTGTCGGGATTTTCCGCATAGTCAATCACTTCTTTCAGCCTGCTTTTGACAGGCCAAAATCCCGTTGTTGCCATATCACACCACCACCTTTTCACGCTTCGGCAGTATCAGTTCTTCTGTGATACTGTCAATAAGTGTGATAATTTTTTCCTCCGTGTCTGCTGAAATTTTACCCTCGCATACCACACAAAGCTCATCCAATTTTTCATTGAAAGAGAAGAACACTTCGGGCAGAACTGCTCTCGGCATATATCCCAAAGCACGCTGACGGAGATATTCCGACACGGAAAGTCCGCACTTTTTAGCGTTGCGTTCAATGAGATTTTTCTCGTTTTCGCTTACACGGATAAAAACATTTTTGTTCTTAATTTCATTCATAACATCAATCCTTTCTTTGATTTCTTTAACGGGTTTTAGGGTGTCCCTAAAGTGTAATCGGCAGGGTATGCCGATTCGGGCGGAAACTGTCAATACAGTTTCCCTGCTCGTTATGGTATGCGACTTCGTCGTTAGCGTCAATTCCATTCTTAAATCCTGAATAGGCGAAATCATTCGTACCCGAAGCGGCAAAGATAAAGAAATCGTCCCATTCGTGTCCCGAATCCTTAATTACGCTCTCATAGGTTTCTGTGCTTGCCGCCGGGCCGCCGCTTGATGGCATAAAATAGCGGAAATAGTTAAGGGAGTGTTCAAAGGTGCGCCAAGTTGCCATAGAACCCATAGAAAAACCGCAGAACGCCCGATAATCACGAGAAGCGGCAATCGCTTCGGAGGTGGTGTCCTCGGCATAGGTACTGTATTTGCCCTCCACCGCAGGAATCAGATCATTTATCAGTTCATTGTGATAATTGTCGGTCAACCTCAAGGCAAGGCTGTAATCTCCACTGTCCTCCGGGCTTGTGTTGTTATAGGTAGGACAAACAACAATCATCGGCTGAATTTCGCCGTTTGCAATCCCGTGATCGAGAATATGCTTCATTCCCTGCGGTTCATCAGGACTGCCGAGATAGGTATACTCATTGCTCCAACCGCCGTGCATAAGATAGAACACGGGATATTGCTTGCTTTCGTCATAGCCATAGGGCAGATACACAACGGCGTGCTTTTGGAGCCTTTGGCTCTTTTCGTCGTAGGAAAAAGATTCGTAAGTATCGTAATAAAGGTCTTGTAAAGTGCCCTGTTGTTCCGCCTCGGTCAAATAACTGTCGGGAATCGAGGTGAGCGAAGCCGGAAAGCGGTTTGTATC
>CAKTAA010000254.1 GCA_934526185.1 uncultured Eubacteriales bacterium
AAGTCGAATCAGACTGGAAGACTAACTGCCTTAATCTCGACCAAGCAGACAATTTTTTTAGATCACATCTCCAAAATTTTAGGCAAATAAGTATTTCTACTTATGGGTAAAGTACCAATCTTGAAGATTAAGAGATTTAAGAGATAGGTTTAGAAAATGTTGCTAATGGAACAAATGCTTATTTTTTCCATTTTGATCTTGGTTGGTGTCTATGCTCGGAAAAAACGAGTCATCAATCCATCGAATATTCCGGCACTGACTCAACTGGTCTTCAACTATTCAATGCCGGCCATTATTCTCACAGGCGTCTTAGGAAACGAGCCTCGAATTGGCGGAACTAAGTTATTTCATACCTTTGCCATTGTTCTAGCATCTCTTGCCTGCTTAATTATCCTAAGCATGATGTTGGGCCGATTGCTCAATTTCAAGAAAGAAGAACGGGGCGCCGTCACAGTCATGACGACATTCACCAACATCTCCATGATGGGGATTCCTATGGTTTATCAACAAGGCCCTAAAACACCGTCATTCATGACGGTGATATAAAGGCCCCACAGACTCGTGGTTCGGCATATTTTGATACCTATGTCGGTGGAAATAGAGGGCCCATCACGGCTGATTTCGGAATAAGAGAAAAGGAACCAAAGATATTTCTCCCCAAAATTTACCGTATCGTTTTTCCCTATGATGCAGCTTATCCAACTCCGTTACAATGGGTTATTACAGTGGGGGAATATAGGTGTTAATTAGACGCGGTTTCAAATTCGAACTAAAACCAAATGGAATGCAGATTCAACTGATGAAGCAATTCTGTGGCTGCGCCCGTTACGTCTACAACCGCACCTTATCCCTTGAAAGGTCGCTCTACAAAAAAGACAACAAGCACTCCTTCAAATACGCTGAGGCAGCCAATAGACTTCCTGAATGGAAAAAGAAAAATCCTTTCTTAAAAGAGTGTCACAGTCAAGTTCTTCAGCAATCGCTGAAGGACCTGGATCAGGCTTACACCAATTTCTTTCGGAAGCGGGCTAATTTTCCGAAGTACAAGGAAAAATTCCGGAATGACTCCATCAGATTTCCCCAAGGCGTTGAACTTGATGAGGCTAAGCAACAGATACGACTGCCGAAAATCGGCTGGGTAGGATATCGAAAAAGCCGAGATATCATGGGAGCTATAAAGAATGTCACCGTCAGCCGACGTGGCGAGAAGTGGGATGTCAGCATACAGACTGAGTATGAAGTTTCCTCACCTGCTTCGAACCCTTCAGAAATAGGAATAGACATGGGAGTCAAACGTTTTGTGACTATGTCAAACGGTGACTTCGTCGAACCTCTCAACCCTTTCAAGCAGGAGCAGGAAAAACTTGCAAAACTTCAAAGAAAGCTTGCGAGACAAAAGAAAGGAAGCAGAAACAGCACAAAGACAAAGCGAAAAATTGCTCGATTGCACCGCTATATAGCCGACAGCCGAAGAGATTTTCTTCACAAGACCTCTACAAAGATAGCTAAAAACCACAGCATCGTGTACGTTGAGGATTTGAAGGTCTCGAACATGTCCGCTTCTGCCGGCGGAACAAAAGAATCCCCGGGCAAAAACGTCCGGCAAAAGAGCGGACTGAATCGATCTATTTTGGATCAGGGATGGTATAGCTTTTTCCAGATGCTCTCCTACAAATTAGAGCGGGGAGGAGGAAAGCTGATAAAAGTAAATCCCAAAAACACGAGCCGAACTTGTCCGCGATGCGGACTCGTCTCGGCAGAGAATAGAAAATCGCAGGCGACCTTTGCATGCATTGGCTGCGGTTACCGCTCCAACGCAGATGAGGTCGGAGCGATAAATGTATTAAGGGCCGGACGGGCCCGGTTAGCCTGTGCAATGAG
>CAKTAA010000255.1 GCA_934526185.1 uncultured Eubacteriales bacterium
TTCCATACGAAGCTAACCCCATCAGCTTACCTTCCCCCAAAAAATGGAATCCACAGATGACCGTACATAGGGTATAAAACCCCCCCAGGGAATTATCTATCACCGTAAAATCATAATTTATTTTTCCGTTTTGAAAATAAGTCAGACGTGTCGATGCATCATTCAGTATGTATTTTAAAGCCTTTTCTTGCTCTGTCCCCTTCGAAAAAATACTGGTTCTGAGCCCGGCCAGCTTTCTCAAGGCCTGGATTTTCCCGTTTTCGGCATATCCCAGCGTGGCTGTCTCCCTGCATTCGCCGATTAGGCTTCCGTAACCATCAATTGTTAGGACAGCGCATTCCTCAAATCCCGACAAGTAATAGGCGCAGGCCATATGCGACAAATGATGATTTATTGTCACAATATTTTTTTGAATATATGGATTTAGTCTCAGGACTCTATCGTAGATGATATCGCTGCCGATGATGAGATCCATGTCATTCTCTGTATATCCATTTTCAGCCAGGCAGTACGGCTTGCTCTGCAGAAGCAGAGAACGTAAGCCGATTCCGTGCTTTTCTCTGGATATACGCTCTTCCTCCACTGCCGTTATTATTTTTCCGTCCACCAGCAGGCAGCAAGAAAGATCGTGCTCGGAACCGCCTATTCCCAATATTTTCATTCTTTCCACCTTCTTTTCTTTATGAGCAGTTTTCGGTACACTTCCATATATCTTGCCACCGTTCTATGGATGTCATACGTCAATGCATATCGCGCGTTCCATGATCCGATGCTTTTCCTTAATTTCTCATCCTCAGCATATCTACAAATTTCTCCTGCCAAAGCCACTGTATCCCCCGGCTGAACCAGAGTTCCATTAGCCCCATTACGGACTATCTCTGGAACTCCCCCTACTGCGGTGGAAATGACAGGAAGCCCCGCGGCCATCGCCTCCATTAAAACCAACCCAAAGCCTTCTGTTTCGGAAGTTAAAATAAATATATCATGATTTGAAAGAAGGTCAGGTACATCTGCCCTATTCCCCAAGAAATCAGTATTTTCCGCCACACCTAATGCGTGCGCCAGCTTAACGAGCCTTTTAAGCTCCGGGCCTGATCCTACAATGGTAAGGAGAAGTCCTCCACACCTCTTTAACGCTAGTGCAAATGCTTTGAGAAGCAAAACCTGATTTTTTTCAGCGGACAAACGGCTTATGTGAATAAGTTTGATTTTGTTCTGCTCTCCTGTTCGCATAGGCTTCGGGAGATGAAATCTGTTTGTGTCGACTCCATTGTATATCACGGGTATTGAGGAAAGATTTCGGTAAACGGAGATCATGGACTGGCGGACGCTTTTCGATATAGCGACAGGCCGACAGGAAGACAGGCGGTAGGCTATTTTCAGTATAAGTAAACCCACGGCAATGTCTTTTTCCTCCCGGTTTTCCCGAACAACGTTCCTGAAAACCGCATCATAACAAGCGTATAAATGCCGAAACACCCGAAACCACTTAAATTGATGCAGGGCACGGCTTAAAACGGATGCATCCAACCGAGAGTCACAATGAATTGTTTTTACCTTCACCGGGATGCGACAAACCATGGAGGGAAACAGTACTTTCAAAAGGGATAAGCTGTCCTGAACGTGTAGTATGTGGGGGCGGAATGAAGAAATGTGCTGGTATATCGCTCTGAATCCGTACTTTTTAGATTGGTTCAATTCAAATATCCGGTTTCCTGTTTCTTGCAGCATCTGATAAAGAACTGGTGAATTGTTTTTTGAATTCAGAATCAGGATGCCAAGCTCAAATAGTTCCAAATTTATTTTTTTTAACGGTTTCCAGCATGACTGAGGCCGT
>CAKTAA010000256.1 GCA_934526185.1 uncultured Eubacteriales bacterium
ACCCTCATATGTACTGAAAACCGATGATAATGTTAAAATTTGCTTTGAATTGCAAACAGAACAAATAATAGAACCCCAAAATATTCCACTTGATATAAAGTACGAAGACGAATACATGATTGTTGTAAATAAACCGTCAGGTATGCTTACACATCCAACATCTACTGAAAAAACAAATACACTTGTTAATGCACTTTTATATTATACAAACGGTAATCTCGCAGACTGCAACGGGTTTATGAGACCGGGTATTGTACACAGACTCGACAGAAATACGTCTGGTCTTTTGATGGTAGCAAAGAATAACAGTGCATATGAGGCATTAAAAAAACAAATGCAGGAAAGAACAATAGAAAAGAAATATTATGCACTTGTTTGCGGCGCCCTGAAGGACGATGAAGGCACAATAATAGAAAATATAGGCAGACACCCATCCAAGCCGGAAAAAATGGCCGTAACGCCCGATGGTAAGCCTTCTGTAACACACTATAAAGTAATAGAAAGATTTCAAGCACATACACTTCTGGATGTTACTTTAGAAACAGGAAGAACACACCAAATAAGGGTGCATATGGCCTATATCAAACATCCGATTGTTAATGATACAATGTATGGTGGCTCAAAATTGCCGGTTAAAACATCCGAACAAGTTTTACAGGCGTATTCTCTGAAATTTGTTTCACCTGCTGATAACAGCCAAAAGCATATAACACTGGATTTTGACAGTGATATAATAAAAACACTTAACTGCTCAATTTGCCATTGCCCTGTATTGGAAACGACTTTTCTGGAAAGGGAGGCTGCGCCGGAATGACCAAGCATCGCCATATTTATCGACAGAAGCGGACTGCCGTTCTTATCCTGCGCGTTCTTCACGGCGGCGAGCTCTCCGGTGAGCTTTTGCTTTCCGCCCGGCGCGCCTACAGCACGGCGGAACGCGTCACAGACACCTCCTCGCTGGAGCATACGGTCCTTCCGGAGGGCGAAAAAGCCCGCTATATCAGAGTGCAGATCGGAAAGCAGGGCTTTGCCAGTATCTTTGAAATTGAAGTATATGGAAGGGAATAGAACGGAAAATTTTCAGAGCGAGGGATTGAGCGGCAGCTCAAGAATGCTTTTTTGCACCGAAAATCCAAGATGCTCATAAAATGAAACGGCGGATTGATTAAAATTCCATACGTTCAGCTCGACGCTCTGGGCTCCGAGGAACAAAGCGTGCTTTTTTACCTCTTCCAGCAGCGCTCTGCCAAGCCCCCGGCCGCGGCTTTGCTCTTCCACGCAGAGATCGTCGACGTAGAGGATTCTGCGGGCGTTCAGCAGCGCGTCTCCGCCGGATTCGCGCACGATGCAGAATGCGTATCCAAAGACGTGCCGCGTCTCGTCGGCGGCAACGAATACCGGCTTCCTTTCATCCTGCAGAATTTCGGCCAGCTGTGCCGCATCGTATTTACTGCTGCCGGAACGGAAAATATCCGGTCGCCCGGCATGATGCAAAGCGGCGATATATTTAAGAAGCCGCTGCAGCTCGGACTGATCTTCCTGTTCCGCTCTTCTGATAACAATTCCCATATTCAGCGCATCCTTTCTATATTTTTCCATAATATTTTAACGCGGCGCGTCCCTTGCCGCAAGACTGCCTTGCAAAATCTTTTCGTTCTGCTAAAATAAACGCATGAAAAATTTTATTTGGGATTTCGACGGAACATTATTCGATACATATCCGCATACCGTAACGCTGCTTCATGAATATCTGACCGAACAGGGCAGACATTATGATTACGGCGCGCTGTAC
>CAKTAA010000257.1 GCA_934526185.1 uncultured Eubacteriales bacterium
CTCCAGATAGAGGATATTGGATTGGAACGGCTGGACGAGTATGACCTGTGGCTACAGGTTATTGATGAAACTGGGCAGGAGGTGTTTTCCCACAACAAGCCAGAGAACTTTCCAGCAAAATATACTGCGTCTGAATTGATGGCCTTCAGCACAAGCGATTATGAGGACGGAAACACGGTTTTTGTCAGCAGCTTTGAAGAAAATGGGCAGACATGGAATTATCTGATTGGCTTTCCCTATGATGTAGGCAAATATATGTTGTACTACAACGGTGAAGTTATCGGGCGTCTTAAACCTGTATTTACCTTATCTTTGTTTGGTGTGATCTTTGCTGGGAGTGCGCTGTTTCTAATCTATGGCATTTGGCTCACACGTCAAACGGGAAAAATAGCCAAGGGAATTGGAAATATTTCACGCCGAGTTTATAACACCATCCCGGAAAAAGGAACTTTCGGCAGTATCTATATGGCGTTGAACAAAATGGACGAAGAAATCCGACATAGCGATCAGATCAAAGAGGAAACAGACCGTGTACGCCGGGAGTGGATTACGAACATCACGCACGATTTGAAAACCCCGCTTTCTCCTGTCAAGGGCTATGCGGAGTTGCTTGCAGACGGAACCGATGTTGATGCCAAAGCGGCACAGGAATATGGTACTATCATTTTGAAAAATGTAGATTACGCCGAAAAACTGATGAATGACTTGAAGTTGACCTATCAACTGGAATCCGGCGCTTTTCCATTTCATCCGCAGCAGGTGCGACTGGTACGCTACTTGAAGGAGTTAGTGATTGACATTGCAAATGACCCGACTTTTTCTAACAGAGATATAGAGTTTGAAAGTGAAAGTAATCTTTCAGAGCTTACCGTTGCAATCGACCCTGATTTATTCCGCCGCGCAGTAGGAAACCTTGTAGTCAATGCTCTCGTTCATAATCCACCAGATACAAAAGTAATCGTATCTGTTTCGGAAGATAAGCAGAAAGGCATTTGTATTACTGTTCGTGACAATGGCGTTGGTATAAAGGAGGCAGAGCAAGCCGAACTGTTTACACGGTACTACCGAGGGACAAATACAAAAGAGAAACCAGAGGGCAGCGGACTTGGCCTTGCGATTGCAAAGCAAATTGTTGTTCTGCATGGCGGCGATATTGCGGTCAAGAGTAAATCTGGTGAAGGTACAGAATTTTCAATCCTGCTCCCAGCAAATTAAGGTTAAATTAAGATACAGAAAAGTCAGACCTAAGATGGGTGATCTATGATATAACCATAGATCACCCATTTCTTATTTGGGACTAAACTCAAAACGAACAGGAGGGTTTGTTATGAAGCTACAATTACAGCATTTGCGTAAGCAATACGGAGCAAAAACTGCTGTTGATGATGTGAGCGTCAATTTGACACCCGGTGTGTACGGATTGCTTGGCGCAAATGGAGCTGGTAAAACGACTTTGATGCGGATGATCTGCGGTGTCCTGAAGCCTACTTCCGGTAGTATCCGTCTGGACGGGAAAACAATTCAGACTTTGGGCGAGCAGTATTACACACATCTGGGCTATATGCCCCAGGATTTTGGCTTTTATCCTGATTTCACGGCACGCGAGTTCATGCTCTATATGGCCGCAGTAAAAGGGATGGATAAAAAAACAGCAAAAGTCCGCACAGAGGAATTGTTAGAGCTGGTAAATCTGCATGATGTGGCGGGCAAGAAAATTCGTTCGTATTCCGGTGGTATGAAACAGCGGTTGGGAATCGCGCAAGCAGAACTGAATGACCCCGACATCC
>CAKTAA010000258.1 GCA_934526185.1 uncultured Eubacteriales bacterium
GTTGATGCCGCTTTGAACAATTATGTGGCACTTCACTATTCTTCCCGTCATATGAGTTGGCTTCACGCCTTCTGGGGAGTCGGGGTTACAATCAGCCCGAATATCATGAGCTTTTGTCTAACAAAAAAACTTGGATGGGCTATGGGTTACCGCAGCATTGCGATTCTTCAAGTCATTTTGGTTGCTGTTCTCTTCTTCTCATTGCCTCTTTGGAAAAAGGGGAACGATTCCGGCGGGGATACAAAACCCGAACCCTTAACCATAAGGCGGGCACTGAGATTAAACGGCGTTCCGTTTGTTTTGCTGGCGTTCTTCGGTTTCTGTGCTTTGGAATCTACTGCCGGCCTTTGGGCAAGCAGCTACATGGTAGGATTTCGAGGGGTTGATGCCGAAACAGCTGCTCAATTCGCAGCGCTGTTTTACTCTGGAGAAACGGTCGGAAGATTTCTTAACGGTTTTGTTGCAGATAAATTAGGTGACAGAAAAATGATCCGTGTCGGTATAATCACTATGATTCTGGGAATTGTGATGGTATTGCTGCCTTTGCAGACAAATGCTGCCGCCCTTTGCGGACTTATCATCATCGGACTTGGCGCAGCGCCTGTTTATCCGTGTATTATTCATTCCACACCGACGAACTTCGGCAAGGAAAATTCACAGGCACTTGTCGGCATACAAATGGCCAGCGCATATTGCGGAAGCACCTTTATGCCGCCGCTGTTCGGTCTGATTGCCCAATACATTCATATTGGTCTGTATCCTGTATATCTTGCCGTATTTGCGGCTCTGATGCTGATTATGACAGAAATTCTAAACAAAAAAATCCCTATTTAAATATTTAACCGACAGCGTATAACAAGCATTGCTGTCGGTTTTTCATATATTCGTTTCCCATTTCTTATCGTGTAAGGCTGTTCCTCTTCACGGCATCTCATGATTTCCGACACACATTTTCTTTTTCAGCGGTGAAGTGCCTTTGAAGATGGATATCATAAAATCAGCGCTTACATTTCCCTGATAAAACAATCCCTTATTTGTTAAAAGATATCGATCTTCTTTTCTTTCAAGAAATCCCTGCTCCTCTAAGCGCATCAGGTTTTCTTTGAATCTGTATTCCATAGGCTCTGCGAAAGCTTTCTCGTACGGTTCTCTGGATACAAAGCCCCTCCTAAATCCCATAACCAAAGCCCGCTCACGCTGCTGTTCAGGCGTAATTTTCGGACTCATCCTGCCTATCGGCAGCTTTCTTTCATCCAGCAACCGTATGTATCGGCCGACGTTTGTCGTGTTTTGATAACAATATCCATTTACATATCCGAAACCTGATGTCCCCATAGAGAGATTATCTCCGAAGCCATCGTATGTTGCATCCCAAAAGGCTACTCTTTTTCCGCTTTGCCCATACTCCTGAGCGCTCTGCAGTTCATATCCGTTTTTCAGCAAAAACCGGTGAGCCTCCGAAAACATTTCATACAGCCGCTCCTCGCAAGGAAATGCATCCTTTGCCACAGAAGGACGATGCATTTTTTTATAGAGAGCTGTATAAGCGAACACAGCCAGTTTATATACTGAAATATGTCCCATTCCGAGACTTACCGCCCGTTGCAGATCCTTTCGAAACAGGGCGCCATCCACCCCGGGAAATCCGTAGATCAAATCCAGGGAGATGTCGCTGAATCGATATTTACGAACTGTTTTTAACCAGAGTTCTGCTTCTTCCGCGTCGACAGCTATATGAAATTTTTTTCGCAATCGGTTATCAAAGCTTTGTATTCCCGTACTGATA
>CAKTAA010000259.1 GCA_934526185.1 uncultured Eubacteriales bacterium
GCAGCCCTCAATGGACTGCCTTTCGCATTGGACATATTTAAGTCTGAGCTATCCGCTCACAGTTCTTTCAGCAGGAACGCCATATACAATGGAAGTGTGAGGAGCTGTTCGGTGCGTCCTACATTGTAGTCCCCCAGCTTGATTGCCTGGCTGACATGGTACTTTTCAGGATGGCGCAGGATCGTTCTGGTGCTTTTCGTATTCCCTGTGGACGCTTTGACCTCCACCAGTGTGCATTGTCCTTTATAACGGATCACAAAGTCCACTTCCAAGCCGCTGTCTTTGTGGAAATAGTAGAGTTTTCGTCCCATCTTACCGAAAACATCCGCAATCAGATTTTCAAAAATCGCGCCTTTATAGCCGTAAAGATTTCCTTGCAGGATGTCGTACTGTGTGCCATCCTCCAGCATACTGACAAAAAGGCCGCAGTCCCGCATATACACCTTGAATATATCTTCCTCGGCATTCCCATCCAAAGGCAGTTCCGTAATGCTCAGATTATAGCAGCGGACAATGATACCGGCATCCTCGATCCATTGAAGGCTCCCGGCATATTTTGATGCGGTTGAACCTTTTTTGACAACGGAGTATTGAAATTTCTTGTTTTCTTTACTGAGCTGCTTCGGGATAGACTGAAAACACTCCTTAATCCGTGATTTGTCCTTCTTCTCGGCATACTTCACCATATCGTCCTCATAGGAGCGGACAATATCGCGCTGGATTTGCAGTACCTCATCCATCTGCTTCGTATCTACAAAGGTCTGTACGGCATCCGGCATACCTCCGACAACCACATATTGCAGGAGCAGTTGCTTCATACGGTTGTGCAGGGCCTCCGGGACAGGCGTCTCTTTCTGCAAGCACTTCTTTAACATATCAATTACAGGGTCAGCAATCCTGTTGGCCCACAGAAATTCTTCAAAATCCAGAGGGTACATATCAATCACCGTTTCCGATCCGACCGGAACAGATTTCGGTTCTTTTCCATACCCCTTCACACCCAGCAGAGAGCCGGTGCCTATCACATCATAGCGCCCATCAATTCGGAAAAACTTCAGGGCGGTTCGGGCCTCCGGGCACTCCTGAATCTCGTCCAGAATCAAGACTGTACTTCCGCTTTCAAACACCGCCTCGCTGCCCAGCAGGGCGGACAGCATCATCACGATTGTGTCCACTTCCAGGGACCCGGCAAATACAGAGGCATAGTCTGGATTTTCAAAAAAATTCAGGTACACAACATTTTTATAATTTTTCTTTGCAAAGTCAAGGACAGAAAATGTCTTGCCGCACTGTCGGCAGCCCTTGATAATCAATGGCTTGCGATTTTCTGTGTTTTTCCAGTCAATCAGTTTCTGCTCAATTTTCCTTTTCAGCATGACAGTTTCGCCTCCCTTATTCTGTTTTATTTCAGTATAGCCGAAAGCAACAACTTTTTCAAGGGAGTTTTAACGCAAACCGAAAACTTTTTCAAGCGACTTTTATCGACAAGCATCAACTTTTCCGATTTTTCTCTTGCGCTGCACATTGGTTATGGTTCCATGCCCCTGTCCTTGTGCCGTAAATACCATTCCTTTTTGGCTGCCTTGGAAAGATCACCTCCCATAGCCTTCTGGCAATCGTCGTACTCCATACCCATGTTGACGGCGTTCTGTTCCAACGCCATCAGGATTTCACAAATCATCTGCTCCGTATAGTAGGCTTTTCGGGCCTCCGCATACTCAAAAGCGCCGGTTTCCCGATCCTTGCGAAGCATGGCGCGTATGGCCTCCAATACCTTGTTGGC
>CAKTAA010000260.1 GCA_934526185.1 uncultured Eubacteriales bacterium
CATTATGAACGAACTGCAATGCTCCGCGGATGACCTGTTTATGGACAAAATCGAATTGGACAGACACTGTCTGACCAATTCGATTTTTGACGTCTTTTTGGTTATAACTCGTCAGAAGGCATATACTCGCAGATTTCTTCAATGCGACAATCAAGAATCTCACAAAGCATATTGAGTGTATGCGTGTTTACATTACAATTTTCTCTCAGTCTGGTAAGCTGTCCGCGTGAAACACCGTAGTTGGTAATCAGCTTATATTGTGTAACATTTTTCTTTTGCATAGTTTCCCATAAACGATTGAAAGTAATCATAGATAAAACCTCCTTGAACAAGCAACAAACATGGACTCCCAGTAACAAACAGGGAGTTTTTTCTTACTTGCATATTAACCGTAAACGGTGTATATTAGTATTGCCCATAAGTGGGTAATACTATGGGAATCAAACTAAAGAAGGAATGAAAACAACACGCTAAAAAGTAAGAACTTTGAGCAATGAAAAAAATTGGCTGGAGAAGGTAGAGCATATTGGAATAACTTGCACAACTCCACCTTTTTGAAACACAGGGAGAATTTATGCAGGAAACTACACAAAATAAATCATTTCGGATACCGGAGGGCTATTCCGCGGGGCTGATGTCACAGTCCTTCTGGTTTACGGAATTTAAAAAAACCGTAAAGCTCAGGCAGGACGGTTTCACATACGACGAAATTAAAAGAACCTGTGTCGAGGAGAATCTTTTCGGCGCGGCGAAAGCGTACCGGGCGGCACGTATGAGTGGGTATCTCATCGCGCGTTTGAAGGCTATGGACGATGATCTGCTGGCGCTGTTCTGCGAAGCGGATATGGCGACGCAGAAGCTGATTCATTTGATTTGCGTGCTCAGTACAGACAGACTCTTTTTTGAGTTCGTCTATGAGGTCTATCGGGAAAAAGTGCAGATCGGCGCAGCGTATTTGGAAGACAGCGATATCAACGCGTTTTTTACGCGAAAAGAAGCGCAGAACGATCTGATAGCAAGCTGGAAAGACTCCACAAAAAAGCATTTGCGAGCAAACTATTCGAATTTTATGCGTGAGGCGAATCTGCTGACCGCGGAAGACGGGCAAAAACGAATCACGCCGCCGATTTTAGATACGCGGCTGGAGGAGTATCTAAAGGCGGCCCATGCGGAGGCTTTTATCAGAGCTTTAACGGGGGTGAACTAATACCATGACATTAGACGAACGATTGGATCGGGCGGAAGCGATTATCAAAAAGCCGTCTTTTCGCGAGAACAAAGGCTTAGGCAATGAGGTCGGCTACTATATTTTTGATTATCCGGCAGAGCAGGAATTGCTCGTGCGGGAGCGCATCGCCTATATGAAACGGAAGAACGAACAGTCCGCGGACGAGTACCGCATTGTCGAATTTGACCTTTACAACATCATTATTGACATTTTGCAGCAAAAAGGCTATTTGGAAAAATGCTTCGAATTTGAGAAAAAAAGAGGGTTCGACCGCATTACGAAAGCGGTTGGCAATATGCTTCGCATTACCGCAAAGGACAGCATGATTGTAAGCCACATCGAAAAAAACACGCCAGAAAAATCCATCGTGTTTCTCACAGGTATCGGCAAATGCTATCCGATTCTCAGGGCGCATACGGTGTTGAACAATCTGCACCAGGTCATCGACCATGTGCCGGTTGTCCTGTTTTATCCGGGTAAATATGACGGGCAGGAGCTGATGCTGTTTTCGGAGATCAAGGACGATAACT
>CAKTAA010000261.1 GCA_934526185.1 uncultured Eubacteriales bacterium
AGTTTATTTCTCTGGGCGGCCTCCTGCCCGGCCTTTCCACGGAGGATATCCGTCTCGGCGTTTCTCAGCCGAGGAATCAAAAGCTGGCGGAGATCTTTCATCGTCTGCGCCTGATTGAAAGCTACGGCACCGGCATCCGCCGTATTTTCAAGCTCTATGCAAGCTGCCCTGTCCAGCCCAGCATCGAGGCAACAACAAATGCATTTCGAATCGTGCTGCCAAACATGAACGCCGTTTCTGCGGGCGCAGAAAACGCGGCAGAAGCAAAACCCGCTACGCCGGTCATTACGCCGCAGATGAAAATCGTTCTGGACTATCTCAAAGAATACGGCGAAATGCGCGACGAGGAATTGCAGGAGCTGCTGCATATTAAAAAAACCAGAGCCTACCTGCTGACCCGCCAGATGAGCGAGGAAGGGCTGATCGAGGTCGTCGGCAGAGGAGCGGAGAAAACGTATAGATTGAAGTGATTAGCTTACTATAGGGAGAACATGCGAGTTTTACTGGAATAGAGAGGTCGAGATGAATAAGTCGAGGGAAAGATGGTTCTTGGTTGGAGTGCTTTCTATAATTATTCTTGTTGTTGTGGTTCCAATCATAATTAACGAATGTTACAGGAAAATGCTGGATACATAACGGTGTGGAATGCAGCTGACCTACTCTCTTATTACGGAACAATTGTTGCTGCGGGCATTGGTATCGTTGGCGTTTATTTTACTGTATACATAGTGAATAAAAACTATCGGGATGATGCAAGAAATCGAATTCTTCCATACATAGCCATCAATGTTATTTGGGATTTGAGGACTATGTTTCGATGGGAAATGATCCAATTATTGAGGACAGCTTGACTGGGAAAGTACAGAATCACCTGTTCTTTGTGATAGATGGGACAGGCAAAATCAGAGCAACTGAATCATTGCATGAAGATGAGGCGAAAAAAGCAAAGGGTACAGAAGTTTTGTGGATTAGAGCAGCAAAAGACGGAAAGATGTACTTGCGAGGCGCAGAACACGTCAGTATGCCTTTTACAATAGAGAATATCGGAAACGGTCCTGCAAAGAAACTGCGAGTCAGTTTTGACTGTGCTACTGGTAAGCGTTTTTTCAAAACAGAAATGATTTTAAGACAGAACGAACGATTCTACATTCACATATTTTCTGAGAAAGCGTTTGAAGAAATAAAAGGAGAATATGTTTTTATCGTTTGCTATGAAGACATTGCCGGAAACGCCTATATACAACGATTTCCTGTTGAAATAGTTCGGGAAGATGGGCGACGGTATGATAGAATGGACACCAACGGAGTGCAAGAGATTTACAATCAGAAATAAATGGAGGTGCGCTATGGCACTGGAAAATAAATTGGGGCTGACAAGTTCTGCCGACCTTGCGCGGGAGGAGGAGCGAATCAGCAAGAAAAAGGCCGTGTGGCTGTTTGAGAGCGGCACGCTGGACAAGCTGCCTGTCGGCACGTTCGCGTCGCTTAAGGCAATTCATAAAGCACTTTTTGAGGATATTTATGACTTTGCGGGCGAACTTCGCACGGTGAATTTGGCAAAAGGCAATTTCCGTTTTGCGCCGCTGATGTATCTGGAAGCGGCGCTGACCAACATCGAGAAAATGCCGCAGGGCACGTTTGATGAAATCATTGAAAAGTATGTGGAAATGAACGTCGCGCACCCGTTCCGCGAGGGTAATGGGCGCAGTATGCGCATCTGGCTCGATTTGATGCTGAAAAACGGTATCGGACAGGT
>CAKTAA010000262.1 GCA_934526185.1 uncultured Eubacteriales bacterium
GGCTTTGCCTTCTCTTATTAAAATGCTTATTTTATTCATTTGGAAATAAGTTAAAAATATTGTTGACTACATTATGGATTCCATGCCCTTTCTGTATTTTCTTTCTCTTTTGCTATGAAAGCCTCATAAATATCGATCTTAAAAACATTGCATAATGACAATAAAACGATAAATACATCTGCAACTTCGCTCTCGACTGTATCGTAGTTTTGCATTTTCTCATAATCAATAGGCATTGACGTAGCTGATTTTCGAACTGCTTTTGCCAATTCGCCAATTTCTTCAGTTAAAAGGAGCATTTTATCTTGCGCACTTTGAGAATTAAACCCTCTTAGTTCCAATACATCGTTGATATATTTTTGTATATCAACTAAATCCGAAGGCTTGCAGATTTTCGAATAAAATTGCTTTTGATTTGTTTCCATAACTAACGTCCTTTCAATATATTCGTTTTCACACACGGGAAGAACCGCCATGCTATCAGCCGCAAACTTGCCCCAATTAACCTTTTCTACAAACCATGAATATTATATCATTTTTAATCACAAAAAAGCGACGCAGGGCGCAGATAAATACTGCGGCTCGTGTCGTTTTCAAAATTTGATATTATAGATAAATCCTGGGTTATATTTTTGACGCCCCATTATTATCACCTCCTGTTACTATATATTTGTCCCTTGTTCATGGCAGCCAGTCATAGGCATGGGACATTTCGTTGCCTAAACTGTTAGAATAGTGAGGCAATGGTTTGACCTTCACCTCCAGGGGCTGCCCGTTGCGCTAATACATGGCGAACAGGAAGAAGGGAAGCATGACCGGAATCCTGCAAAGCGCCGCCGCTCCAAAACAAATCGCCTGCCGTTTGGTCAGCCCGAACAGGACCTTGCTCTGTACCCGGCTCAGGTCCTTCGAGATCGTTACATAGGCGATCGAAAACACCTCCTGTAAAAGAAAAACGCCTTTCCGTTAGGAAAGACGTTCTCTAAAAATGGGTTATTGATTTTCTTCTTTCGGCAGCCGTTTGAAAGTTGTTGGGTAGTTGCTGGCGCCGTGCGCGATGTGGTAAACAAAAACCGTATCCGCAATCAGCCGGTAGACGCAGATATACTTCCCGGCGATCGCCAGACGGTAGCCGCCGTTACGCAGTTCCTTGTCCTGCGGGATATGCCCGGACAGCGGGAACATCTCCAGCCGGGAAAGCGTATCTAAAATGAGGTCGGTGATTTTGCGGGCGGAGTTTGGTCCCACCAGGTTCAGATGAAGTCGGGCAATCTCCTCCAGCTCCCGCTGTGCGGGTTCCAGAATAACCAGTTTAGCCACGTTGGTAAATCGCCTCCAGCCGCTTTCTGGACTCCTCCGGCGTGTAGGTAGGCGCATCGGAGAGTCGGACTTGTTCCGCCGCTTCCAGCTTGGCCCGTAGCTTCAAGGTCTCCTCCCGCTGTTCAAACGCCTCAATGCTCATAACCACCAAATCGCCTTCGCCGTTTTTAGTGATATAGATTGGCTCCGCTTCTTTATGCGCCAAATCAGAGATCATGCCGTAGTCATTGCGGAGCGCAGTGGACGACTTAATAATCACCGTCAACACCTCCTGTATTATTCTATAATAATTCTATCAGAATTATTCATCATTTGCAAGAGGTCAATGCGCTCCGAGCTTTACCAAAACTGCCAACAAGAGACGGCTTAGCTGATGAACAGTTCGATGCAATAATGGAAAAAGGATATAATCAGGCGAAGTCTGGCGAAGG
>CAKTAA010000263.1 GCA_934526185.1 uncultured Eubacteriales bacterium
CGGTCATAAAACCGTACCAACCGGCTCTCCAAAGATTCATGGGGGAGTTTATTTGCCTTCTGGATCAAGATCATATCGTCCTTTGTATCCAGAATGACCCGATCATTTTCCTTCATCCCAAGGCTATCCAGCAAAACCTTGGGAATACGAATCCCGTTGCTGTTGCCCCATTTTTGAATCACGGCATACATGCGCATCCCTCCTTTTGAATAGTATATATTATGTTTATACTATTGTCAATGCACCTGCGTCCTTTCGTTTAAGCAAATTCCTATTCGATCAATAAAGCGTCTTAATATCATCGATATCAAGAGAGAGTCCATCTTCCCAACAATCTAGACAAGGGGTATATCCCCTTGTCTTGGCGTACTCCGTATTAAATATATAGAATGACGATGCGTCTTGCCAATGGTAACAACTATAATGGTGATATTTACTACCGGAAGACGTAACAATCGCAGCATGTTCCCGAAAGAACCTTAATTCAGGAATGATTTTGCTTCTTTATTTTATTAGATATTTGTTTATTCTTGACGCCATTTATGAGCATGGCGATATCCAGCAGCTTCAGCTTGAGCTACTGTATTTGCATAGAATTCCCCTTTTTCTGGACGTATTCTTACTTTGTCGTATTGCTGATCAAACGGAAGATGATATATTTTTTCACCTGTGGAAAAGTTAATATTGCACTTGATTATAGGATAATCGCTAATTGGGTAGTTTTGTTTATAGTGGATATTCAAAAAATCCGCACAGTCACGGGCTAGAGGTGATAATGGGCAGGTGGTGATGAAAACTCCTTGAACATTCTGTACGTTTGGGTTATTTAATTTAAACAATACGGTGCTTCCATATAGCTGAAATATGTGCTTTTCATGAATTGTTTTTTCTCGTGCCCAGCGTTTACACTGGATAATTAAAGTTGTGTTCCCTTTCGTAGCAATTAAATCTCGCCCCATATCTTCTTTTCCAAGCAACGCGCCCTGGTATATAACTTTATATCCTTTTTGAGTTTCGTAAAAATATCCTATATATCGTTCAAAATCTCTGCCAATCTCCCAGTTGTTTTTCTTTTTTTTCATATATCGATCCAAAGCTAATTGCAATTTTTCGGGGGTTGCAAGTTTTTGGTATTCTTCTGGAGAAAGCCAATTCCTTACTGAATCATAATTTTCTTCTGAAACATCTCGAACTATATCCCAAGCAGCGCGAGGATCTAGCTCCTTAAATTCCTCCAACCAGGGAAAAACATTTTCGTAATAGGAAAGTTGATACTCATACATCTTGCATAATTTTTGTAAATCGCGTTTTTCTTTCGCAATACGAGAAACTTCTAGGGATGCTTTCAAGGCAGGATGAGATTTGCGACGTAATCGGTCGGCAATGGCTTTATCTGTCATAAAATTAGCGTCAGCGATTTGATTTGCCAACCAGGGGTAAGATTGCTGCTGTTCTTTCAAAAAAACAGAGAAAAAATCTTTCTTCTTTATAAAATCTTGTTCTGCGTCCCTTAAATGTTGCTCTGCGTTCTTTAAATCAAACAACTTCTTTCTGTGTTCTTCATCTAGTTTTTTGCGATATTCTTCGTTTTCTTTTTTACGATGTTCTTCTTTATCCTTAAATTTTGTTTTTGTTGTTATCCAAAGAAAAAAGAAAAAGACCGCAGTAGCTGCCCAAAACCAAACCTTCTTTTCCCCTCCCATTCATTTACCAATAATTACCAGTAGCTATTGGCATATAG
>CAKTAA010000264.1 GCA_934526185.1 uncultured Eubacteriales bacterium
CAGATATGCAACCGGCATCTCCTGCATTCTCTGGACAAATTCTTCTGGAAGCAACTCTTCGTATAATACTTTTTTCATAGCTGGTCTCCTTTCAAATTGTATGATCGTCAAACTTGTATATTAAGTATAACGACCATAGATAATCTGTTCAAGAGATAAAGCGTAAGTTGAAAGTGAAAACTACAGGCGCTAATTCCTAAGCAGTCTATGCCTGATCATTTATAATATCTTGGAACCGTTCGCAGTCAGTTTAAAGGTCATTCCAATCAGAACAGCTCCGCGATTTCAGCGATCTTCTCACAGTTTTCCGGCAGCGAACCGTTTATTTTCGGTGATTGGCGCGTTGCCACGTAGCGGCTTGCAATTCCGGCAGAGGCTGCACCGTGGCAGTCAGCAATGTCGTCATTTCCTGTCATCAGGCATTCCGACGGGTTGAGGTGATACTGCTTCAGCAGCATCTCAAAAAATGCCGGATCCGGTTTTTTCACACCGGCATCTGACGAGAGCAGGATTCCGTCAAAGTATTTCGTCAGGCCGAGCAGGGGAATTTCCGGTGCGGTGAAAAGCGCCTGTGCATTGGACAGCAGAAATACCTTCTTTCCTGCGTCTTTTAAACGCTGCAGCATTTCCGGCACGCCCGGGAACAGGCTCATTTTTTTCCAGAGATACGCTTTCTTTTCATTCGTATGTATGTCTACGAGGGTTCCATATAAATCAAAAATATAATTCTGATACATCCTTCAGGATCCTTTCTGTACGGAAAGTTTTTTTATACGACACGTATTCTAGCAGACTTTTCTCCACAATTCCATATTTTTTCCGGACGTTGCAAGAACGAGGATGCTCCATGATAAAGCCTTTCACGGAAGTAACACCGCAAAAGCCACCTGATCTTTGTGCAAAACATAGATTTTTTATGTCTGATATCCGGTTCGCAATCCTCTGTGTTTTCTGGTATAATGAAAACAGTTTAAGGAGGATGCTTGCGTATGATAGCGGATGAAAAAATTAAAAATTCCAGTGAGCTGGAGTTTGCTGTATTTTGCATTGAAAATGTAGCGGCAAAGCTGGGCGTGAATGCAGAACGTGTTTATCAGGCATTTACCGAACAAAGCGACATTCTGAACGGTTACATTGTGCCGGAATATGAAGTGCTGCATACCCAGAGCCGGGAATATATCGTTGATGACCTTCTTGACGTGATGAAAGAAAGGGGTGTGGAAGTATGATTCTATATCATGGTTCTTTCTTAGAAATTACAAAGCCGGATTTGGTTCATTCCCGCTCCGATGTAGACTTCGGGCGTGGCTTTTATGTCACGCCGCTGTATGAACAGGCGGCGAAGTGGTGCGGTAAGTTCAAACGCCGTGGGAAAGATGGTATTATTTCCCGGTATGAATTTGATGAAAGCCGGGAAGTTGAACTGAAAACGCTGAAATTCGATTCTTATTCCGAAGAGTGGCTGGATTTCATTCTGAACTGCCGCAGCGGAAAAGATTCGACGGATTATGACTTTGTTGTGGGTGGTGTTGCCAATGATAAGGTGTTTAATACCGTGGAGCTGTTCTTTGACGGACTGATTGATAAAACGGAAGCTATCAACCGCCTGCGTTATGAAAAGCCGAACCTGCAAATATGTTTCCGCACAGAGAAAGCACTGTCTCTGTTGCATTTTGAAGGGAGTGAAACACTATGACAGCAAATCCGATTTTGCTTCAGAAAAAATATAGTCGTG
>CAKTAA010000265.1 GCA_934526185.1 uncultured Eubacteriales bacterium
TTTATCAAAATAAACACCCCCGCACATACCTCTAACACAAAGATACGCGAGGGGGCGCTGGTTTATGAATGAAAAATGGCAGATGCCAGGACTGTTGAGTGCAAAAATGCCTGCCTCTCTTTTGAAAGGCAGGCATTTTTGTATATCGAAAACCACTCGCTAGGCGAGTGGTTCAAAAGAAGACTAATGTCGATAATGGAAAAAGAAAAACTCCCTTTGCTATACTGGGAGTGCGGTCTGGCAACTGCACAAGCAAGCAAAGGGAGGTCATTCAAAAATGAACGACGTAAATAGTTTATCGCATACCAGTTGGAATTGCAAATATCATGTGGTGTTCGCACCAAAATACAGGAGGAGAGTGTTCTTCGGAGAGAAAAGAAGAGAAATTGGAAGCATCCTGAGAACGCTATGTAATTGGAAAGGGATCAAGATCATCGAAGCGGAGGTGTGCCCGGACCACATCCACATGCTGATTGAGATACCGCCAAAGATAGCGGTAGCAAGTTTCATGGGGTACCTAAAAGGAAAGAGTAGCCTGATGCTGTACGAGAAGTTTCCGGAGCTAAAATATAAATACCGGAACCGGGAATTCTGGTGCCGCGGGTACTATGTGGACACCGCAGGGAAAAATGCAAAGAAGATACAGGAGTACATCCAATGTCAGTACGAGCAGGACAAAGCAGGAGAGCAGCTGACCATGCCAAACTTCTAAAGTGCCCGTTTACGGGCGGCAAGTAACGGAACTTTCGCGGCTGGCAGACCGTACTTGCGCGACGTGACGCGCGTGCTAGTATTCTAGGGCTATGCCCGCATATGAAAAATCCCCGGCTTTTGAACTGTTCCAGAAGAAAAAGACAGAAATAAAACCACCATAAGTAGGATAGCGAAGAATTACGCAAATAAGCGTCGTTTTTGAAAAGGAGAGAGCTTGGAGTTAAGCTGAAGGCGGTCGTTGTTGTAAAAAGCGATATATCCCTCAATGAGAGCCTGTGCTTCATGGATGGTCTCTGGCTTGAAAAGACGAATGCATTCGGATTTGAGAATGGAAAAGAAATTTTCTGCCATGGCATTGTCGTATGGGTTCGCCCGTCTTGACATAGACGGAGTAATGCCGTATTGTGTAGTTAGGGCAAAATAGCTTTGGGAAGCGTATTGAAACCCTTGGTCACTGTGGAGTTGCAGCTCTGCAGTGACCTCTTCTTTTTCCATCGCCAGCCGGACCGTATCCAGCACCAGTTTGATACTTTGGCGGGTGCTGGTTTTGTAGGCGACGATGCTTAAGTCAAACAAATCGCGGATGACGGAAAGGTAAAGAGTTCCCTGCTTGGTTGGAATGTAACTGATATCGGTTACCCATTTTTGATTCGGTCTGTCAGCATGGAAATTGCGATTCAACAGATTCGCATAGGTTCGTGTTTCCTCGCCGCAATGAACGAATCTCTTGCGGCGGATTTTGGCCAGCAAACCGTATTTGTGCATGACACGCCAAACTGTCTTGTAATTGTAATGCTTACCATACTGACGCTCGATCCAAAGCTGGACCCGACGACAGCCATATGTGCACATATACTTCCCATTATCACGACATGCTTGAATCTGTTCCACCAAAAGGGATTCCCGATTCAACTGTTTGCTTTGCTTTCGGAAGCTGTAATATCCGCTGCGTGATACATCAAAGAAACGGCACATAGAAACAACCGGATACTTGGATG
>CAKTAA010000266.1 GCA_934526185.1 uncultured Eubacteriales bacterium
TTAAAGATAACACAAGAAACGGGACTTCGCTATTTTTTTCTAGGTTCAACTGTAACACATGTATTGTAATCCTACATATGAAATTATGAATTTTTTCTTGAGAGGTTGCGCGCCGAGAAATAATGTGGTAGTATTTTAGAGGAATTTGACGATATGGGTTTGAACGGTTTATATCGTCCGGACTATCGGAGGCGGCACAAATGACAAAGAAACGATCGTATCGATTGGTAATCATATTTTCTCTTTTACTGGTAATGTTCATAAATACGGCGGCCGGCGTGCTGGCGATGAGCACAGATGAAATTCAGAATCAGATCGACAGTAATCAGGCGCAGCAGTCGGAGATCGAGGACGAGCTGGCGGATATTCGTGAACAGATTTCGGCACAGAAAGAAAAGGATGAGCAGATTTCGCAGGAAATGGCTGCAATTTTAGAAGAAAAACAGGTTTACGCGTCGGAACTGGAGAAGATGCTTGACGATTTGGAATACATATATCAACAAATCGAGGAATTCGACCAGTCCATTGCAGAAACTGAGGAAAGATACGAGGAAGCCCTTGAGCTTTTTTACAACAGAGCGCGCGTGATGTATCAGTATACGCAGTTTGATTCATTGCGCCTGTTTACGGAGTCCAAAGATATTTTTGATTTTGCAAGTCGTGACAGGCTGTTTGCACGCATGATGGAGAACGACCGTAAAACATTGGAAGACCTGGAAATCATGCGGACGGATCTTGAGAACAAAAAGGCTTTGCAGCAACAGATGAAGGTTGATGCGGAGGCCCTCGTCGCAGAGAAAGAGGCGGTCATTGCTGCAATCGAGAACGAAGAGGCCGTTGCTCTGGATAAGCTGCAGGCAAGCCGCAGCGCCCTTGAAGCGTTAGAGTCCCAGGAAGAGGCGATGCGCCGGGAATCGGATCGTATCGAGGCTGAAATCCGCGAGCTGCAGGCGCTGTATGAGCAATATACGACAAATTATGACGGAAGACTGATGTGGCCATCCCGAAATACGCGTAAGATTTCGTCTTATTTCGGTATGAGGATGCATCCGATCTACGGGTATCCGAAAATGCACAACGGAATCGATATCGGAGCTTCTTATGGAACGGATATTCTGGCATCCGCAGACGGGGTTGTTACGTCCGTTACATATAACGAGGGCGGCTACGGCTGGTATATTGTGGTTTACCACGGAGACGGTATTTCCACGCTGTATGCGCATTGCAGTTCCATCATCGCTTCGGTAGGAGAGACAGTAAAGCAGGGCCAGGTCATCGCATTGGTGGGATCAACGGGAGCTTCTACAGGACCGCACATCCATTTTGAGGTTCGAGAAAACGGTACGCCTGTAGATCCTCTGGGATATGTAAGCCCGTGATAACCTATTTCAGAAAATAGATACATTCTTTATGCCGCCGAGCGCATCAAGTCCTTAGGCGGCATTTGTTTTCTCTGCGAAGCGTCACAGACTCACAGCGCGTTTTCGCCTTAAATAAAAAGGTGGGGAATTTTGAAAAAGCCGTATCAAAGGGGAAAAAATGGGAAAACTAGCAGGAAAAGGGAGAAAGAAAAGGCTAAAAAAATTTTTTATAAAATAACGCAAAAAAGGTATTGACAAAGGGGGGAGGGCGAGATATAATAGGCAAGCTGTCACGAAAGAGACAGGGATGAACTTAGAAAAGTAAACAGCGTACAAACT
>CAKTAA010000267.1 GCA_934526185.1 uncultured Eubacteriales bacterium
AGGGGCATCGGATCGCATCCGATGCCCCTTTTTGTTGGTGTAAAACGACTCTTTTAATACATTTAATAAACTATACTGCAAGCCTAACTCTCCAGAAATATTGGTAAATCATTGGTAAAACTGATGTTGAAACACAGGAAGTGCTTGATTTACAAGCGCTTTTTCACGTCCGGTAAATCCTGCCGTGGCACACGAAAAGTATTTTTATCATCTCTTATATATCCCTTCATAAGCCTGCAAACCCTTGATATAACTGGCTTTTCGGCGCTTTTTCGTTTTGTCGTGGCTGCCATGCCGTCTACGCAAATCTGCGCAATTCTACGAATCTTTATGGGCAAATGGTGTAGTCCCAACTGCGGATTTGACCTGATTTTTCAACCTGGCACAGCGGGGAACGTAAGGATTTTTGCCATCTGTTCGGCTGCCCGGTCAAAGCTGGCGTGGGTGTAGACATTCAGCGTGACCCCGCAATTTTTCGTGTTGAAGCAGGCGCCCTGCTTTAGGCCGATATACCGCCCCGCTAGGTTTATAACGCTGATTTTTCCAGCGGCATAGTCCGTTCCCGCATCGAGCCGCTTCAGGATTTCTTTCTCTTTTTTCCTCAGTTCCCTTAAAGATAGAAGAATAAACCGTCTGGCGTTCTCCCCCGGATATCCCTATAGCAATATTGATAATCCCTTCTTTTCTCTAGGAATCTCCCGTCAACAGGATTCTTCCCTTATGGTCTTTTCTTTCTCCATTTTGGACATTGTCAAACGGCTTCCAAAATGGAACGAGCCTTGATATGGCACCTTGATTGTACCATATTGCGGTAGCCTTTCACACCATATATTTCAGACGGCATACCTCTGCTCGATGAATACGCAACGATATGATGGGATCTGGTACAGAGCACCAGCCTCTGCTCCATGCCGCACCATATAATAATGAACAGACTGTCTGCAACAAAACTGCATTAATTTCCGTCCCGCAGTCTGCAATTAATTCGGAAACAACCGCATAAAAGCGTCCATCCCCCACAGTTAGTGAAATAGCGATGGTAATAATGGTACTAAGTGCCAATCCAATTGGTGCGCCAATTATGCACCGAATAGCCACTTTTTCCTTCATATTATCACCTCATATTCCTAATACTTGCTTGATTTTCTTGCCATATCGCCTTGACACATATGTAACAGTATCATTCTGAAAGAAAACACAAATTGTTCCAGTATCACGCAAATCAAACCCTTTAACTCTTTTTAAATTAAATTGATAATTTCCGAGTTAGAATACGGACAAAATCGTCTTTATCAAGGCGTTCCTCAAGTTCATATAACCGCAATCGAAGCTGATACTCTCCATCTTCTGTTCCTGCGTACCCTTTTCCATTTGTCGCATAAAGTCGGATAATATCATGTTGGTCTAATACTTTCAATATATCTCCTTGAAGCCCTGCAAGAAGCTGCGGAGTATCCTGGGCAAATTTTTTGGCAAATGTGTTTATCTCATCGGTTATCTTGTCAGTAAGCACAATAATTTTGGTTTCCTTGCAACTACTATCAATCTTGATTTCAATTTGTATTTTCTCTCACCTCCTAACTTCAAATACAGTATAAAAACAAATAAGGATTTCTACTGTTTTTCGATAGACGGTCATTCTCATAACATAAGTGGTATGATGTTAGTTTTCGAAATAT
>CAKTAA010000268.1 GCA_934526185.1 uncultured Eubacteriales bacterium
AAATTTTTCGGTCCGCATAGTTGAAACTGAGTACTGGTACGATACAAGTCTGCATCGCCCCAAGCGGAATAAAGAAGAAAGTCTGTCACTTATAGTACAGTCCTAGTGCGGTTACGGCTTGATCCGAAAAGCTTGAGAGTATTAAATTGAGCCCAAGGATATAAACGGTGTAGGCTGACTGCATCAGGATGCTAGGAACACCCAGACGGAAGATCTCCGGGATCCGCTTTCGATACAGGTTTGCCGCAGGCGATTTCCGATATCCCCTCTTCATAACTACCAGAGCGGCTACGATTTGCCCGGCAACCGTAGCTATGGCCGCACCGGCGATTCCCATTTCTGGTAGGCCAAACAGTCCAAAAATCAACAAAGGATCGAAAATAATGTTTGTTCACCGCGCCTAGGATCTGCGCGATCATAGGCGTCTTCATATTGCCGTTTGCCTGCAGCACCTTTGTCCAAATGCTCTCAAGAAACAAACCAAAACTGAGCACACAAACGATTCTTCCGTATGTTATTACATCAACAATAACATCTGGAGAAGACGTTGACATTCTAGCATAAACTGGCATAAAAAACCAGCAAATGATTGCAAACAAAAGCCACAAGGCAATCGCCAACGGCGTCCCGACTCCGGCAAACTCATCTGCCTTCTCCTTTTGGCCGACACCGAGCCGAGCCGCCATAGCAGTATTAATGCCAACCCCCGTCCCCACCGCTAGAGCGATCATCAAGAGCTGGATCGGGTAAATAATGGACAGCGCTGTCAATCCGGAATCAGCGTACCTGCCCACAAACAAGCTCTCAACAATATTGTACAGCGCCTGAATAAGCTGGGCCAGCATGACGGGTGGAGCCAGCTTCAAAAGGATTTTTGAAATTTTCTCCCGTCCGAAAAATCGAGATTGTTCTAAAGTACTTTCCATCTTACCTAAATCCCTCTATCAACCAAGGTAGTTTTCTTTTCTATCCTGTTTCTAACGATTGCGATGCTTCAGATGCTGGTATCCATAGCCTTTTGCAGTGCTGAACTATAGGCTAGGATAGCCTCTGCCATGGATTGGATAGTCTCCTTTCCAATCCGTTCTATGGCCTGCTCTTCAATTCGTTCCAGGGAATCCAGCAATGGAGCAGCATAGTTTTTTCCTTTTTCCGACAGAACGAAGGCTTTTTCCCGGCCAATACAGTGAGCTGGGCTGTGGGACAGCAGCCCCCGAGCCCGCATATCATTGATTACATGATTTATCGTCTGTCTCGGAAGTAGGTAGCTGTCACAAATCTGCTTTTGCGTACAAAACCCCTGATCGCGGATTGTATAGAAGACCAACATTTCATTATAGCTGGTACCATGTTTTTTAGACCACAGCGAATAAACACCACGAAATTTTATGATTGCGCAGTTGATGTGGGCAAGTGCTGCCAGGGTTTCATCTTTCATTTCATCCACCTAAATTTTTTAGCATTCCCGACACGTTTGTTTCCTTGGTTTTTAAAGTATGGAAGGAGTGTCGGCTACATCAGCAGTGTGCTTCGAAAATTATAATCCCATATGGGATTATAGAAATTATAGCTTAGATAAAACCCATTGTCAATCTCTATTGGAAGAGAGAAAAACAAAATGGATGATTCGCCTTGCCTCCTATACACCCCAAGAGCAAGGTTTGCTCCGAAAGG
>CAKTAA010000269.1 GCA_934526185.1 uncultured Eubacteriales bacterium
CCCATAACAGAACCAAGACAGTAGTGCGTATCGCTGATCCGGTAAGTCCACTCACGCATCGCTTCGGATACAGCGTCCTTTAAGGTGGCTGTGCCTGTCCTCACAGGAATGACCTCAGCGCCAAGCAAACGCATACGGTACACATTAAGCGCCTGACGGACAGTATCTTCCTCGCCCATAAAGACCATGCATTCCATTCCCATCAGTGCGGCGGCGGTTGCCGTGGCGACACCATGCTGACCGGCTCCGGTTTCGGCAATCAGGCGCGTTTTGCCCATCTTCTTTGCGAGAAGCGCCTGGCCGAGAACATTATTGATCTTATGTGCCCCGGTGTGGTTTAGATCCTCACGTTTGAGGTAAATTTTTGCACCCCCGAGGTCTTTTGTCATTTTCGCAGCGAAATACAGCCTTGAAGGCCTGCCTGCGTATTCGTTGAAAAGTTCGGTAAGCTCTCTGTTAAATTCGGGATCGTTTTTGTAATGGTTATACGCTTCTTCCAGTTCAATGACGGCGTTCATCAGCGTTTCGGGAATATACTGACCGCCGTGAATACCGAAGCGCCCGTTTGGGTTTGTCATAATCCAGCTTCCTTTCTGACAGCGGCAATGAATGCCGCCATTTTTGTTTTATCTTTTACTCCATCGGTTTCAATTCCTGAGCTGACATCCACCGCAAATGGATAGAGTGCTTTAACTGCACTCGCCGCATTGCGGGCATCAAGCCCTCCGGCGAGAAAATACGGTCTTCTGATGCTTTTCACGAACCCCCAATCGAATACTTCCCCCGTACCTGCACCGGAATCAAGAAGGATATAATCCGCCGTACTTTGTTCCGCGATTTTTATATCCTTTACAGTTTTAATGCGAAAAGCCTTGATGATTTTCTTATCCGTAAGCAGCCGCAACTGTGCAATATAATCTTCATCCTCGTCACCGTGAAGCTGTGCAATGTCGATAATGTCATCCTGCAGCAGCTTCGCAATATTTTGCGGATCTTCATTTACAAACACACCGACTGCCTGTATCTCGGACGAAAGCCGGCTTTTCAGCTCTGCCGCTTTTTCGTATGTTACATAACGCCTGCTTTTCGGTGCAAACACGAATCCAATGTAGTCCGGCTTCAATTCGTTTGCATTCTCTATATCACAAGTTCGGGAAAGTCCGCAAAATTTAATCTTCGTCATATTGTACCCCGCAGTTCATCAAGCTTGGCTTTTTTATCGGGTGCCCGCATAAGGACTTCGCCAATCAAAACAGCATCCACACCGATTTCACGGAGCTTTGATATATCTTCCGCACTGCTTACCCCACTTTCGGAAACAAACAGCATATCACGGGGGATTAGTTCTCTGAGCCTGCGGCTATTGTCCGTATCTACGGAAAAGTCTTTCAGGTTCCGGTTATTGACGCCGACGATGCGCGCTCCTGCATGAAGTGCGGTTTGTACTTCATTTTCATCATGCGTTTCAACCAATGCGGATAATCCGAGTTCATCACAAATGCTGATATATGATTTGATTTGTTCCTCACTTAAAATAGAACAGATCAGCAGCACCGCCGATGCACCAAGGACCTTTGCCTCGTAGATCATATATTCATCTACTGTGAAGTCCTTCCGCAGACAGGGGATGGATACAGCGGAGGTAATTTCACGG
>CAKTAA010000270.1 GCA_934526185.1 uncultured Eubacteriales bacterium
TGGGGTGACCCTTTACCGCCAATCAACGCAGAGGCGATGCATTGGGAAGCGGTAAGGAAAGTGCGGTATTTGAAGAAAACTGACAAATAAAGGCATGAAGTGGAAAGCTGACACAAATGCAGAAAATATGGGCGTTGAGGAAGCTGATCCTCGACGCCCATATTTTGTTGTTACAGGTAAAAATACAGGAACTGGAGATAGATGACGTGATGGAGAAATTATCCTAACTCTTTTATCGCATTTACAATAGATTTGGTATTCCACCCCACTATTCTATCTGCCGCGTTTTTGACTACAGTAGATGTCTTCTCTGCAGCCCAAGGCTGAATAGCTATAATCGGTTTCGATGAACTAAATCCGGATTGGGCAATATCTATTTCCTTGTTAATCCACTTGCTGTACGAAGAATATACACCGGCCAAGACAAGTACGACACTTGCGTGTGCCATCTGTTCTTTGATTGCAGCTTCCAGTTGTTTATCAGTTTTTGCGTCCTCGATTGGATCATCCTCAGGAACCGAATAGTCACAATAGGCAAAATCTTCAGCGTTATCAAGCAGATGAATTAGTTTTTCATATGCATCAGAATACTTCCAGGAGTGGCTAATAAAAATGTGGTATGTCTTAGACATTGTAAATCTCCTTTTAGATGGTGTCCTTATTTACCAAATTCCAGTAGTGTTGTCCTTGGGCGGTCAGTTTGCATGAATGGCGATGAATTGCCGCATAGTACATATGTTCAACTCCGACAGGTACAACCAAATTAAGCTTAACATACCGTTGAAGGATTGCGAAAATGGCCTCATGCTCTCTGTCTACAGTCTTATCGTCTGCATCGTGTTTGTCTGGCTCATATGTAGGGTCTAACGGATATTCCTCATATGGGGTTCTAAAGAATTCCGTAATTCGACGTAACTCCGTAATAGGAATAGGAGGCGCATTTTTTCGTAAAGATACAAATGTTTTTATATTTGCCTTAAAAACGGGTCGCTGTTCCCATGCGCCAAGAGACCGATCAATATAAGAATAAATGCTACCCGGAGATACCTCACCAAGTAAATTCATTGCACCACCATACAGAGCTTCGATGAGCAGAGAAGTAAACACACCGTGTCCGTTTTCTTCTGAGGAATATTGAAGTTCATCGCATGCAGCAAGAATGGTCGTTCCATTGTGCAACACAGAATAGTTCTGCATTTCTGCTGATGTCGCTGCAAAGCCGCTATGGCAGCTGTCTAGAATGATTACCTTGTTCTGTGCCTTTGAGGTAGCCACAATTCCCATGATATCATTCAAGGATAGCCCCTCATCTGCACGTTCAATCTCACTGGTACACAAGTAGCCGCCGAGGGCATCATATGAGCCATGCCCTGCATAATATAAGACTGCAATTTCCGATTCATTTCTAAACAGTTCTTGAATCGCATCCTTTAACTCTGCTCTGGTAATGTAGGATGCTTCACTTGTAGCACACATTAATTTCACATTGAAATTTAATGTTCCGTCTCCGTTTCGCTCCAAGGCGGCCTTGACGCCGTTTGCGTCATTTACGCATCCATGCAAATCATTTGCCGTCTTGTAACTGTCGATGCCGACACACAATGCTTTCCGCAACTTGCCCACCCCCAGAAAAACTCAACAATTTCAGTAC
>CAKTAA010000271.1 GCA_934526185.1 uncultured Eubacteriales bacterium
TGTCAGATGTACCGATAGACACATACACAGACATATCAATATAGCCGGACACCGTTGCTCCGGTATCATGCCTGCTATAAAGAGTAATAGAGGTAATCGGTCTTTCACCTTTCAAATAAGAGCCTTGAATATCGACGCCTTGGCCAAATATTGTGTTCTCAAGCTGCTCACTAATCAGCAGATCCACATCCAGATAGTTTTCCACTTCACCGTATGTTGCTTTATAGGTCTGATATGGTTTGACTTTGAGTTCTTCCAAAGCGTCTGCGGAGATGGTTTTAGGTTCTACCTCTGCACTCACTTCATAAGACGGCAATTCGGTATCTCTGTTAGTGATAAACACATGGTAAAGGTATACCGCTGCCGCAACGGTGGTAAATGCAAGTGCCATAATTACAGCAGCAATCAGTACCGTTTTCAGCTTTCGCCTCAAAGCAAAGGCGTGAAAATCGGTGTCTACTTTGTTGTCAGCACGATAATCATAGGTGGCAGCTTCCTCATAATATTTGTTATCGACTTCGGTTATTGCTTCGGAAAATAGCTTGGTGTTCATATAAGCACCTCTCTTTCTATCAAATATTGTTTCATCTTCTGGCGGATCAGAGCGAGCCGGACGGATACATTTTTTTCGGATATACCTACGCGCTTTGCTATGTCCGCGTAGGGATCTGCATACGCATAGCGGCGCATGAAGATGACGCGTTCTTTTGCGGTCAGCGTATCCAAAAACACCTCAATGATACGGGCTAACTCTCTGGCTTCAATTTCATCTTCTACGGTTTTCTGGTCTGCGATACAGGCTTCAATTTCCTGCATGGCGATTGTGTAAATGCTGTTGCGCTTGGCAGCTTCCTTTCGCCAATAGATTTTAAGGGAAATGTTCCGAACGATTTTCACAATGTAAGACAGTAGCGGGTTAGGTCTTGTCGGGGGAATGGCGTTCCATGCGCCCAAGTAAGCGTCGTTGACACATTCCTCTGCGTCCTGCCTGCTGTTCACAATGTTATACGAGAGATTGTGACAGATTTTTCCGTATTTAATGTCCAGCTCCCGTATGCCCTGTTGGTCGCGCTCGAAAAACAGGTCTATAATTTTTTCATCATCAATCATTTCACCGCCTCCTTTCTGGCTTCACCTATGTACTACGGTTTTATCGTCAAATACTAAATGAAAGAGAAAAGTTTTTCAAAAAAATTATACCATGCTTTTGATAAAACCGCTTGCGGTAGCTTTTGCCGCTTTACTGGCAGCTCTCCGGCGTTCCTCGCTGTATGGGGCGGTCAGACGGAAAGAGAAGCGGCCTTTCTCGATGTCAAATTCCATGCAGCCCGTTTCCGGGTCTGCGTTGGTCTGCTAGCAGATCGCCGGGCAGCATCTGTCAATTCCTCACGGGTTTTCTCTTTTGGTTTCGTCACAGCTGGCCGTCCATTTTTGCCTGCAAACACGGGAAAAGGGCAGTCGATTACTCGGCCGCCCCCCAAGGTTTGTGAACTACTTGTATATGCCATTGCTTAATAACAGTCCGCCAAATTTGCATAGGCTCATTGCCCGTGAGCATCTTCCCGCATTTTCGTTACCTGCTCCAAGTGCGCCTGC
>CAKTAA010000272.1 GCA_934526185.1 uncultured Eubacteriales bacterium
CTTTCATGCTGTGGAAATCGATTCTTGGTTTGAATAACTACTGGATTTTGATTTTGCCGATTTGGTTTGGCGGTACTGTTTTTGGCGTCTTTTTGCTTCGTGCGTTCTTTACTGGTATTCCTGAGGAAATTTTTGAATCTGCTCGTATTGACGGTGCAAATGAATTTAAGGTGTATTTCAGCATTTGCCTTCCAATGTCTATGCCCATCTTAGGTACTTTGACCATTATGCAGATTACAAGCACCTGGAATGACTATCTCTGGCCTTTGATTTGTATTCAGGAAGAAAAATACATGACCATCACCGTTGGTTTGATGGTACGGTTTACTTCTCAATACGCAAATAACTACCCTGTTATGTTTGCAGCTTATGTAATTGCTTCTATTCCGTTGATTCTGCTGTTTATTTTTGCAAATCGTTTTTACATTGAAGGTTTGACTTCCAGCGCTATCAAAATCTGATTGTTCAGTCGTTTTGTTTTGCAGGGCATCTTATTTAAGATGCCCTGTTTTCTTATGTTTTTATAAAAGAAAAACCAAGAAACAGCGAAAAACCATTTACTTTCCCCTATGGATGAAGTATAATAAAGCTGATTTAGGGTCGAAAAAGAGAGGACCCCTAGCGCTTTTAGATGAAAAGAAAAGACCCTGTTAAAGCGCTTTATAAAAAGGAGGAGATTCCATGGCGGAAGTAACCATTCGGGACGTGAAAGCGATTTGTACTGCTCCAGCCGGGTTGAATTTAATCGTTGTAAAGGTAGAGACCAGCGAGCCTGGCCTTTACGGACTTGGCTGCGCCACCTTTGCCTATCGCCACTTAGCAGTGAAAAGTATAGTGGAGGATTACTTTAAACCTTTGCTGATAGGCCGGGATGTGAGCCGTATTGAAGATATTTGGCAGCTACTAAATTTTAACTCTTATTGGAGGAATGGACCTGTAACCAATAATGCCCTTTCTGGAGTGGATATGGCTCTTTGGGATATCAAAGGGAAAATGGCCAATATGCCGGTGTATCAGCTTTTGGGGGGCAAATGCCGGGAAGGCGTGGCAGTATATCGTCATTGTGATGCCCGTTCTTTGGAAGGAATTGTAGAGAATATCCAAAAGTATAAGGAACAGGGCATTCGTCACCTCCGTATCCAGTGGGGCGGATATGGCGGCCAGGAGGTAAAGGACTTTTCTCCGCCTCATTCCCAGCCCGGTATTTACCTTGATCCGAATCAATATATCCGTGATACTTTGAAGATGTTCGAATATGTTCGAAGCCATTGTGGAGATGATATCGAGCTTTGTCATGATACCCATGAGCGGATTTCTCCCACCGATGCAGTACGGTTGGCAAAATTGTTGGAGCCCTACCGTCTGTTCTTTTTAGAAGATGCCTTTTCTCCTGAACAGGGTCAATGGCTGCGTGCTGTCCGTGCGCAGACCACTACTCCCATTGCTCAAGGCGAACTATATAATAATCCCCAGGAATGGAATGATTTGATCACGGAACGTTTGATTGACTTTATCCGGGTTCACATCAGCCAGATCGGGGGGCTTACTGCTGCCAGAAAGCTGGCCATTTTTGCT
>CAKTAA010000273.1 GCA_934526185.1 uncultured Eubacteriales bacterium
ATCTTCGGTTACAAGTTGAATATGCAGTCCGCCCTCCTGATTGCAGCTTTCTATTTCATTTTGAAGCTTAGAAATACTCTCCTCGGAGATTTTTTGATCGGTATAGTTGCGTACAGAATGGCGTTCCTTAATTGCATCTGTAAGAGTCATGATAAGTCTCCTTAAAATCAGGATAAGGGTTTGGATATGAGGATAAAGCGTTCGGTTTATTTCTGAGGCCATAGGTACGCGGAATAAGTGCTTGCCATGAGCGATAAAATAATCTTTAATGGCCGTATTACTTATCAGGGCACATGGCCGAAGAAATAGCCGAGAGAAGCAAAGACTATTTTTTATTGCTTTGCCTTTTCCTTCTGACGAATTTTTCGCAGTGCGGATGTAAAATAGACAAGACCTACGCCGATTGGCAGATAAAACGTAATCATCCGCCAAAGCAGCATAATCAGATTGATGATACCGCGATCTGCACAAAATGGAGAAAAGAAGGTGTAAAAGCTGTATTCCGCCCCGCCGGAGGCGCCCGGCAACGGTACAAATGAGGAAATCATCGTAACAAACGCCTGAGCACTGATAACAGTTCCGGGCGTAAGCGTTGTTACGCCGAATGCGCGGAACAGAAAAAACGGAATCATAAAAAACGCCGTCAACTGTAAAACCGACATCACCATAGAAGAACACATCATGCCGACGTGGCTGCGCAGAACAGCAAAACCTTCATGAAAAGAGTTCAGCTCGTTATCAATATAGGCCACTGTCTTTTCCTTGTTCTTCACAATCCGTATTTTGGCAAGCAGGCTGATCAGACCGACCGCTATCTTCCGTGTAAAATTCCTGAAAAAACAGATGGACAGCAGGAAAAGCATGACCGCCGTATTAATCAAAAAACCGATAAAGACCAAATAGCCGAAACCGCTCACCTGTGCCGAAAAATAATTCCATTTCATAAGTAAAACAACCGCCGAATACAGCGTTAGCGCAATCTGATACAAAATAAAACGTACCATCAGCGACCCGATCGCCGTCCCAAGCGGCAATCCTGTTTTTGTCATATGATACGCCTGTACCGGCTGGCCCCCGCTTGAAAAAGGCGTGATGCAGTTGAAAAGCTGCCCGATCATTGTCGTGCTCATCGTATCTGCAAAGCGATGCTCTTTTTTATAACAGCGCACCACGCTGTGCAGAATGCTTCCCTCCAACCCCCAATAACAGACGATCATCAGTACGCCGCCAAGAATCCACAGCCCATTTGCCCGTTGAATCAGAAGCAGAATATTGTTCCATCCGGTAGACCAGATGACATATCCAATCAGTACGACAAAAACGACCCCCAAGAACACAAGGTTTTTCTTTTTTAATTCCATATACTCTCCTTAAACCGTCTTTCTTTTTTGTGATGAACCCCAAACTAATATCTTATAATATATCGTACCAGCAGAGTAAAGTCAAGATTCTCAAAGCGAAAGGAGTACGCGCGATTGTAGGACTACAATACATCTTGGACAGATGAAAAAAAGATATGAGGAATACGGTCTCACATGTTAAAGTTGAGTT
>CAKTAA010000274.1 GCA_934526185.1 uncultured Eubacteriales bacterium
GTTTTTACACAGTGCGTTTCACATGATATATTCCGTTTGGATTTTGGTTTAAGCGTAGCCGATATACAGATCGTAGTTCCCGTCGGAGCGTTCCTCCGCCCATATCCAGACGTCGGTAATATCCTCGTCACGGGCATAGCGGTTGAGCCGGCTTTGAATATCCCGTTCCAGATACAGGCTGTGCGGGCCTGCCGTGATGGGATTGTCCCAGCAGGCGGTAGCGTCCGGCGTTAAATTCAACCCCACACTTTCGCTTGTAGCATACTCGGCGGCAAAATCAATCCAGGTCTGGATATTAAAATCGGGAACAGCGGGTTCTTCGGGCGGTGTGCTCTCCTGCGGTGGCTTGCTTTGGGGCGGTTCCTCCGCAGGCGGCTGCGTCGGCGCGGAAGTCGGTTTTTGCGGTTCCGGTTCTTCCGGCTGCGGTGCAGATGAGACAGGATTTGTTTTTTCTTCTGCCGGTGCAGGCTGTTTTGGTTCGGCAGCATCCTCCGTACCGGTCGGCTTTGCCGGAGATTTTGTTACTTCTGTCTGCTGCCGTGTTTCGGATACGCTTTCTGCCGGATTCTCCGATTCTGCCGGAACAGACGGGCTGGAAGGAATATCCTCGCTTGATTCAGCCGATGTTATATCCGATGAAGCGCTGGCCGCGGATGAATTGTCCGTTATATCCGACAGCGGTTCCCGGCTGCCGCATCCTGCAAGACTTAGAAGTATCATACCTGCAAGGAGGAGCGCGTATCGTTTCTTTTTCATCATACCGATCACCTCTACCTACAGCATACCGATAAAAACCGGAAAGTCCAGCGAGAATGAGATGTTTTTTGAAAAAAGTCACATCCTCTGCTCGAAAGCCGGGGTTTCATTTTCCTCCTGTTCTTCATAATCCTGCGACTCATTTTCCTCCATGTGCAGCCGCTGCTCGTAGGCTTCCAGAACCGCGTCGCTGACAGCATTGCGGGAGGTTTCGTTCAGCGCGAACACCACATCCGAATACTGCGTATTGCCGTTTCGGTCTTTATATGACCGGTAGGGCATTCTTGCGAACAGACCGTTTTTGCTGTCCATCACGGCAATATCCCGGATCACATACTCGCCGCCGAGGATCACGCTGGCATATGCCTTGATGCGGTTGTCCTTTCCGATAAAGCGGTCAATTTGTGCTTTTATTTTCATTCTGCAATTTCCTTTCTGCCATTGTTTTTTCATCCGTGCCGCAGGCTTGCTGCTCCGCCCATTTTACGGACAGATGGATGAGCGCCGCCCGTTGTTCCTCGCCAGAAAGGCTGTCCAGAAACTGCAGCAGCGTGATGCCGTCCACCTGCTTATTGACAGCAGGCCGTGTTCCTTTGCAGTTATCGCAGATTTTCTCTCGTCTGACCACAACGGTACGGTCGTCCTTCTCGGTAAAGGACAGCACATCGTTATACTGAAAGCCAACGCGCCGCCTGATTTCATAGGGGATCGTGATCCGTCCTCGCTTTCCGAGAATGCGGTACAGCTTATTCACCATCTTCACCTCCG
>CAKTAA010000275.1 GCA_934526185.1 uncultured Eubacteriales bacterium
TGCCATGAAATTTGTTTATATCCAATGACTTGCGAAAGAAATAGCGATAATAAATATAGCTTTATTTCGTTGATTTTTAGGGATTTGCATTTGCTCCGATGGGAGTAATAGTCATTGTCGTTTCAATTTTTGTCTGTCATGTCTCCAGAGACCCAGGCAAAGAAAATTTTTAAAAATTTATCAGTTTCCATTTGACAAACCGCCAAGATAGAACTATATTAGTTACAACAAGCAAACGTGAGGTGTTTCAGATGCTGAAAATTTCAACAAGATTCTCGGTTGGAATCCATATATTGGCTTTGCTCGAGATTTGTAAAGATTTTTCCTGCACCTCTGAATTTATTGCCGGAAGTGTGAACACCAATCCGGTTGTAATTCGCCGTTTGCTTGCTATGCTGAAAAAAGCAGGTCTTGTCCAAATCAGCAGGGGCATCGCCGGCGCAAAATTGGCAAAGCAGCCGAAAGATATTTCGCTTCTGGAAATTTATTGCGCAGTCGGAGCGGTGGACTCCACTTTATTTTCTGTTCACGAGAATACGAATCCTCAATGTCCTGTCGGTGCGAATATCCAATCCGCATTAGATGACACAATACATTCCGCTCAATCGGTTATGGAGCAGGAGCTTGCCAAGCGGAATTTAGCGGATATTGTTGAAAATATCAAAAAAAAGATGGGGTAATTTTTTTTACCACAACTTGTAACCAATATGGATACAATAAAAAGAAATTTCGAACAGAAAACGGAAGTTTTGAAAGGAGGTGGCAAAAATATTTTAATCATGGTCAGTGTTGCATTCAGCAATTGTCAGGAAAAATACTGCGTTGTTCCTAACCAACAACCCGTCGCATAAAGCGACAGAAAGGAAGAAGTACTCATGAAAGAAGTCACAGTGAAAAATCTCGGCAAAATGGAAGCGGTGTCATTTAACGGAAGCACAGAATTTAAACTGAAACCGATTACCTCTCCGCAGGAAAACAAGCAGTGCACAGTCAATTTTGTGGAAGTTGAACCGGGTGGCACGGCGTTCGGTTATCATTGGCACGAAATGAGCGAGGAAGTGTTCTTTATCATTTCCGGCAATGGTTCCGTCAAAACCACAAAGGGAAACGTTTTGGTGAAAGCCGGAGATGTCATTACATTCCCGGCTGGTCCCGAAGGGGCACATGTCATCAGCAATGCATCCCAAACAGAAAAACTGGTATACATTGATTTTGACACAAAAAATCCGTGCGATATCGTACATTTTCCGGATATGAAAAAAGTAATGCCCGTGGGACCTTTTTCACAGGGAATGTATGACGAACAACAATAAATTCTAAATAAAGCCCGGTCGGAAGCAAACTCCCAGCCGGGCTTCATGTTACTCGGAAACTTCGACCGTCACGTCTTTGACGGAAAGTTCCGAAAGTTTCTCCTGCAGAGCCTCGTAAGAACGCCGGGAGGCTTCTTTCAGCATTTCTCCCTGCTGAGGTGTGATCTTGCCGTCGGCGACGAGCTGGTCTATCT